>CAYTZS010000080.1:0-15770 GCA_964442355.1 uncultured Saprospiraceae bacterium
AAGTCAAATCGAAACTAACTCAAAAAAAGGGTCAAACATTCTCAAAAAGCCTTGCCAGCCTGTGCGCATGCTCATCATACGCCGCCTCGAACAACTCCGTCGCTCGCTGGTTGCCGACAACCGCCCCAGCCGTCAAAACTTTTGGCGGCTGCCCAGCCTCGGTGAGCAGCTTAGCAACTTCCGCTTTCATGCAATTGACGAGCAGCACCCCACCGAGGGTAGAGCCGGGCGCCACGGGCGTGTCCAATCCCGGCACATAGACCATCGAATCGCCGATGGGAGCGCCCGTGTCCAGCACGAGGTCGGCGAAGTCGGTGAGCTTTTTGCCATCGGGTCGCTTGCTGGTGCTGGCGTCAAGGTGGGCTTGGCTGACAATTGCCACGACCTTGATGCCCTTTTGCTGAAAGCCCTCGGCCATTTCGATGGGCACAACATTGCAGCCGCTGGACGAGACGACGAGCGCTGTGTCCACGGGCTTCAGGTCGAAATTTCGTAGGATGCGCCCGGCCAGTCCTGACACGTTTTCGAGGAACATGGCCTGCCGCTGCCCGTTCGCCCCTACGACGGGGTTGTGGAAGGTCAGCGACAACTCCACGATGGGGTTGAAGCCGGGGAAGCTGCCGTAGCGTGGCCACATTTCCTCCACCATGATGCGGCTGTGCCCGCTGCCGAACACATGCACCATGCGTCCTGCGAGGATGGCGGCGGCGAACCACTGCGCCGCTTGGCGGATTTTGTCTTCTTGCTGGGCAACGGTTTGGAGTATTTGTTGGGATTTTTGGAGGTAGTCTTGGATGACGTTCATGATAATGAGAGAATGAATGAAGGGTTGAATGAGTGAATTATGTCGAGCAATTTTTCAATTTCTAATTTCCGAATTCTGCTGCGCAAACGCCGCCGCCCCCGTCGCCCCAGCAAACTCCCCGAACTTAGCCCGTACGATGCGCACCTGTTTGCCGCTGGGCCGCCACTCGTACAAGTCCACGAACGACTGCAACGGCTGGAACAGCACCTCGCCCGCCTTGGTGATGCCGCCGCCGAGCACGATGACTTCCGGAGATAGCAGGTTGGCGATGGAGCAGAGGTTGACGGCCAGTTTTTGCACGGAATCCAGCCAGAGCCAAGTGCCGAAGTGGTCGCCACGTTGGTAGGCGGCCACCAAATCGTAGGTGTTCTGAAAGCGGCCATGCGAGCGCCGCACCACCGACTCGTTGCCGATATGCTCCTCGATGGCACCGGGCATCCCGGTGGCGTCCCGATGCACGTCGTTGGCATTGACAGTGGTGTGGCCGACATGCCCGGCCACTTGGTAGTAGCCTTGGTACAGCTCGCCGCCGATGACAATGCCGCCTCCGACGCCCGTGCCGAGCGTGAGTAGCACGGCGTTTTTGATGCTTTTGGCTGCGCCAAAACGGACTTCTGCCACGGTGGCGGCATGTCCGTCGTTGAGCACCCAGACCCGCTCGCCGAAGAACGCTGACCAGTCGAAGTCCTCCAACCCGAAGAGCCTGCCTGGCATGCAGGTGATGGCCGAATTGTCGGCATTGGCGAGGCCGGGGGCGGATATACCGACGGCCTGCACGGCTTCGCCAAACTCCTTTTTCAGCTCGTGAAAAACATCCCGAACGGCATTTTTCCAAACCCATTCATCCTCAGCTTGGTAGTGCTGGCCTGTGCTGCGGGTGCTTTGGTGCTGGATGTTTCCAGCTTGGTCAATGACGACCGTTTTGATGTTGGTGCCGCCGATGTCTAGGCCGATGCTTAAAGTATTTTTCATTCAAAAAAATTCAATGAAAATCCGTGTCCAATCCGTGAAATCCGTGTGCTAAAAGGTCTTGATGGAACACGGATTTCACGGATTGGACACGGATTGTGCTATCCCAATTTCCACCCGCCATCCACTGCGATGACCTGCCCGGTGATGAACCCGGCGGCATCGGAAAGCAGGAGCGAGGCCATTCCGTCGAGGTCGTGGGGCTGCCCGGCACGGCCACCATCGAGCGGTTGGCGCTGGCGGACGTACTGCATGATGTTGTCATTTTGGATGGCCCGCTGCGCCATGGGGGTCTCGGTGAGGCCGGGTGCGATGACGTTGGCTCGGATGTTTTGCGTGGCGTAAAATGCGGCGATGCTTTTGGTAAAACCTTCGATAGCAGCTTTGGCAGCTGCGTAGGCGTGGGTGGAAAAAAATTGAGGGGCGGGCGAGAAGGCCAGCGCCGAACCCATGTTGAGCAGTGTGCCGCCGCTGTTTTGCGCCAAAAACTGCCGCACGGCAGCCCGGTTGGAGAGCATGACGGAAGTGAGGTTGAGTTGGAGCGTTTTTTCCCAACTATCGAGCGAGAGGTCGTGCAAGGGGCCGTCGCCAAAGCGCCTGCCGCTGCCACCTGCAACGTGGTACAGCCCGTCGAAGCCCCCGAACCGCTCAATGCACTTGGCGATGGCGGCCTCGGCCTGTCCTTCCTCGGTGGCGTCGCCGGTGAGCACATGAGCGTTGCGACCCAGCACCTCCATTGCCCGAATGGAGGTCACCTTGTCCAAGCCCAGCGCAACCACACCCGCACCCTGCCGCTGGAATGCCTGTGCCGCCGACAGTCCGATGCCTGTCGTGCCGCCGATGATGACGATTTTCTTATTGGAAAGCATAAAAGCAGCTATTTGGCGAAGGTAGTTTTTTTACCAAAACTGAAAACAAAAACGCCATCCGAGTATTTCTCGAATGACGTTCATTGTCTTGATATTCAACGATTTAGCGGTGATATAGAGTCGTAAGTCGTAAATCAAAAAAATCGTAGATAACATCACTCCACCACGCCCCGAATGTTCCAGTTGACGGCCTCGTTGGTGCGTTCTAAGTAAGTCTTCCAGGAGAGGTCGGAGCCGGAAAAGAGCCAGTCGCCATTGTTTTGGCGTGGGCCCGAGTCGCAGCCGATGGACTGCTGCTGCTGTGCGTGCTCGACGTATACGCCAATCCAGAGGTCTTCGCCCGTTATTTCAATCCCCGGGGCAATTTGGAAGTTGTTCCATTCGAGGGTGGTTAGCGCATTGGTGACGTTGCCTTCGTAAAGTTTTGGGCCTGGCGTGCTTGCACTTCCTTCGCCATAGATTTTGATAAGGCAGGTTTGCGGCAGGTTTCCAACATAAACTTGAACTTCCGTCAGTTTTTTGCCCGCATGCTCTGATGTCATGCTGGCAGGGAAGCGCACGGCAAGCTCGTGTTCGCCTGCGTCGAGCAACGGCCCGGAAACGTTTTCGTTGTCGTAGGAGAGGATGCTGGAGCCTGGGTCATTGGGGCCATCATCATCTTTGCAAGCGGCAAATAGGGCAATGCCCAAGATGAAGAACAGATGCGAAATTTTCATGAGCTAGTAGATTTTATAAATGAATTTATTGCTGCTGCTAAGTAAAGTGCAAAGTTTGGGGCAGCTAACCCAATGCACAGCCTCAAAGTTGGTTCAAAATTACTGAGGCAGTGCTCTTTGGATTGAGTCAGCGCAGATAAATTTTTGTTAAAGGGAACAAAAAAAGCCGCTCCGCAGGAGGTGGAGTAGCTTCGAAGGATTAGGTGCAAAAATGAAAGTGAAGAAAGCAAGCCGACTTTTAAAGTCGGCCTGCCGCATCTGGTTTTTCTATAATTTTGGATACAATCTAGGGAAAAGTAATTCTGGGAGCGTGCAATTCGCCGGGCTTGTCAATTTGAGCGTAAAAAAAGGGAGCGCGTGTCCGTGGAGAGCATGTAATTATTTTAGAAAGGCGTGAATCATTCAGCATTGGTTTAATAAAATTGATTGCCAAAGGTATTCCCATTAGTTGTGGCGGCCTAAGCACAAGTTGTAACCCTGCCAATTGGGCCAGTAACTGTGCAGATTTGCCAGCTTTTGACAAAAAACAATAAGTTAAACTCAGGAATTGGTGTTCAGGAACTGCAAGAATTGCACTTCGAAGTCTTCCATTTTGCCGACCGAGATGGGAGCCTTAGCGTTGTTTTTCAGGTGGATGACCCCGTTTCGTCCGGTGCGCTCGTACCGTTCCACATAGCTGAGGTTCACCACAAAGCTGTGGTGGCTACGGCAAAACAACCATTCGGGTAGCTGTTCCTCAATATCCTTTAGGGTGCGGGAGGCGGTAAAACGCAGCATTTTTCCTTCCTTGAAATAATGGATATCGGTAGTGGTGCCATCGGCCTCGCAGTACACGATGTCCTTGATTTTGATGACCACATTGCCCTTTCTGGCATCGTGCATAATCAAGCCCTGCTCTTCGTGCAACGAGGGCTGCCCCTCTTTTTCCCTTATTTTTTCTTCTGCTTTTTGGATGGCCACAGATAGGTCGTTCACGCTGTATGGCTTCACCAAATAGCCCCAAGGTTGGGCATTATTGATGGCTTTGATGGCATAGTTGGGGTAAGCCGTGACGAAAATAACACCGAAGGAAGGCCGGGTAGGGCACTTCTCCAAAAAATCGAAACCACTGCCAAACGGAGGCATTTCCACATCCAACATGACCAATTCTGGTTGGAGTTGGGCTGTCTTTTGCAGGGCTTCTTCCACGGAAGTGGCCGTGCCCACTACTTTTATCTGTGGGAAAAAACTGCTGAGCATCCCGCCGAGGGTGTTGATGGCGCTGATCTCGTCGTCTATCAGTAGCGTGTTGATTTTCTTCATGGTTCAGATATTTGGTGTGCCAGTAAAGGACAATTAAAGCTGGTGCAGGTTGTTTGCGCTGGCGTTCATCATTGGCTTGGTTGAGGGGCGTCTTTTGCGACAACGTTTTTGAGTACCAAAAAAGACAAACTGGCTTGGGTGCCTTGGCCCGGTGGGTTTGCCTGCGACAAGTCGAGGATACTCAGTCGGATGTTGGCGGGATACAGCAAATTGAGCGATTGCACCTTCTTTTCGAGCAAGTGGATACCCCTCGAAATCCGGGAGTTGTCGGCCCTTTTCTGCTTGCGGGCCTTTGACTCCTCGATGCCAACCCCATTGTCGGTGACGTTGCAAGTCAGTCGTTTACCAACTAATTCGAATTCAATCTTCAAGTGGGAATGGCCCAACGGCGAGAGGCCGTGCAGGGTGGCATTTTCGAGGATTGGCTGGAGCAGCATGGCCGGGAACGCCACATTTCCCGGCAGTTTCTCTGCCCCGATGAGTTCGTACGAAAAACGGTCGCCGAAGCGCAATTTTATCATTTCGAGGTAGTCCTTCAAGTAGGCCAGCTCATCTTGGAATCTAATGAAATCAGTCTCGGAGAAGTGCATGGTGCGCCGCAGCAAGTCCGAGAAAATGGAAATGTACTCACTGGCTTTGATGGGGTCGGGCGGGTAAAAAAACTGTTGGATGGCATTGATGCTATTGCCCACGAAATGGGGGTTCATTTGTGCCCTGATGGCCTGAAGTTGCAGCTCGGAGTTGACGCTCTGCATTTTCAGGTAGTTGTGCCTTGCCTTGATTAGTCGCCAAACTCCAAACCCCAAACCGCCGATAATTACCAAGCTAACCCAAATCGTTTGCCACCAGAAGGGCAGCACCGTGAGCACGATTTGGTCGGGCTGTGTGCTTGGGGTGCCGCCCGGCAAAATTGCGGTGATGGTCATCAGGTAACTGCCCGGTGTTAGGTTTACGCCGAAGTTGCGCATGGCCTTATCGACGAGCGTGACTTCTTCCTTTTCACCCCAAAAATTGGACAAGCATCTGAGCAGGTTTTTGAAGGTGAGCAGGTGTAGCGGCAGCATTTTATCCGAAATGCGGTACTCGAATCGCATGTTGCCACGGTTGCGGTAGTTGAGTCCGGCCAACTCGACTTCTAGCAGCGAACTGCCTGCTGGCAGTGTGATTTCGAGCGGCTGCTCGTCGAGGTGTGCGAGCAAGTCAAGGTAGTTTTTCTCGATGCCGACATTGTAGCGCACGGATGCAAACCGCGTGGGAAAGTCGCCGTTTTCGTTCTGTTCCCTCATTTGGAGCTTGGAAAGGCCAGATGCGGTGGCTGCCCAGAGTGTGTCGCCTTCGACCATCACGGCTTGCACGTTGTTGTCCACCAATCCGTTTTTCTTGTCGTAATGTTTTACCGAAAAATCCTTTTCCAAGCCAAAAACGCCCGTGTTGGTGGCCAACCAAAGTTCGCCATCTGGCTCCAAAAAAATGGACTGAACGTTTTCGATAGGGGTTTTAAGGCTGTCGTTGATGATTTGAACCTGCCGAACCTCACCATGCTTGACGGACACTTTCAGCAGCCCATAATCTGGTGTTGCCACCCAAAGTGTCCCATTTTTCGCAAGCTTGATGTCTAGGATGCGACTGGTGAGTGGTTCAAACACTTGTCCCCAGCTTTTTTCAAAATTGTCTTTTTGCGAATACAGGCCGTTGAGCCCGCCAGCCCAGAGGTTGTGCTCGGCGTCTTTGCACAGTGCGGTGTAGCGCAGTTGTTTGATGACCTCACATTTGCTGTTGGCTTCAGCTTTTTGCAACAGTGCATGAGAGGTTCCCAGCCAAAATTCATCTCCGTCAATGGTCAAGGATTTTGGCGATCCTCGGTCTTGGAAGCAATCTACAAGGCCACCCTTGGAAGCGTAAACACCCTTGTCGCTGACTGCGAGCCATTCGTTGTCGGGCAGTGCTGTGATTTGCAGTACCCGGTTGATGCCCCTGGAGTTGCTGATTTTTTGAGCCGACCAGTTTTTGTGGTTGTACCTGTAAATGATGCCTGCATCGTCGCCCACCAAGATGTCGCCGTTGGGTAGTTGGGCAAGGGCAGTCAGGTTGTCTGAGCTGAAGAAGCTGCAATTTTCTTTGGTGAAGGCAGTGGCTGCTTTTTTTGGCAATGTGTAAATGCCTGCGTTGAAGGTTGAAAACCAAAAATTGCCTTCTTTGTCCTCAAATGTTCTTGTCACTTTGGTATCCCGAAGGTAAACAATCGGCTTGGAAAGCCCATCCCGCTCGTGGTCGAAGCAAATGGCACCACCGGTATGGGAGCTGATCCAAAACCTGCCAGATTTGTCCGTGTAAGCATTGCCGTAAGCATCGCTCTTAGATTCTGCCAGTACTTGCATGTTCTTTCCGTCGTAGTTCAAGAGGACTATGCCCTGTGTCTTCGAACAGATTACCCGGTTGCCGCTGACACTCACCGAAACGATGAAGTTGTTTTTTTCAAAAGGAAAACTGAACAGTTTTGATGCATCGCCTTGTTTCGAGATTTTGACCACTTCGAAGTTGCCCAAGCCTACCATCTCATTCCCGACAAACTGGATGGCGTGGAGGTTCGGAGAGTAGGTTTCCGTCACATTTGCAGGTATCGTTGAGGGGCAAATCACTTGGTTATCTTTTGTAATCCTGCAAAAACGGGTAATTCCGGCGGCAATCCACAACGTGCTGTCCTGGTCTTCCCCAAAAACGAGCGTTCCTGTGTTGATGTCCAATTGCCGCAGCATCGGGTCCTGCTGCTCCGTCACGATTTTTCCGTGCTTCATGTAGCACGGTTTGTTGCGGAAGCACGACAGCCACAGCCGACCCTTGCTGTCGTTGTACAGGTTCAGCACCTCGTTGTCTGGCAGGCCGTCCTTGATGGTGAACGTCTTGAACCTTGAGCCGTCGAAGCGTACCAGCCCCTTGTCCGTGCCAAACCACATCACGCCCATGTCGTCCTGTTCGATGCAGTAAACCAATGCGCTGGGCAGGCCGTCGTTTGTGTCGTAGTGCAGGTAGGCGGGAGCTTGAGCACGGGCTACGAAAGTCGCTGCCAGCAGCAGGGCAAGGATTGATGTCAGGAATTTCTTTCGCATTTTTTAATTGGCGTTAAAGTAATGGTTTTTTGGGTTTAGGCACAAATGCTTTCAACAACCCTGCAACATTGGCCTACAACCCTGCAGTTTTTTCTCATTTTTGCTTTGCCAACTGCCCTAGGCGGCCAGACCTCACACATTCGAAATGTACAAACTGCTTGCCCTTTTATTGCTTTTTTGCTTTGCAAAAACTGCCCCTGCACAGGATGCTGTCAGGTGGAATAAACACGGCAATGAACTGCTCGAACGAGCGCAGTACCAGCAAGCGCTCGATGCGTTTTTGAAAGCAGTGGAAGGCAGGCCGGCTGATGCCGAAATCCGCACGAACTTGGGTGTTTGCTACTACCACCTGCATCAGCCAGTGCAAGCCGAGGAGGCATTTCTAGCTGCTATTCGAGCCAAAAAAGACCCGCCGCCGCTCAGCTACCTCTACCTTGCAAAGCTCCACCAAGCCCGTTTCGATTTTGAGCAAGCGGCCATTTTTTACAAACATTTTTTGGAAAAAACACCTGTCAACCACCCCTGGCGCTCTGCCGTCCACGACGAACTTCGCCGATGTGCCACGGGCCTGCGGGTGCGTCGGCAGCTACCCTTCGCTGCCGTGCTGCCCCTAGCCGACCTCAACTCCGCTGCCGATGAGTTCAAGCCACTCCCCAGTCCCTCCGGGCACGAGCGCCTCTATTTTTCGGGCAGGGGAGGAGCTGACAAAGGCTCCGATGTCTTTTTCAGTGAGGTGAAAAATGGGGACTGGCTGGCGCCAAAGCCGCTCAGCGTTTTCGTCAACAGCACCGAAAACGAAACTGCCCTCGGCTTTGACGATGCTGGAGAGCTGCTTTATTTTTTTCGGGGAAAGACCCCGCAGAGCGGCCAAATTCTCGTGGACACCTTCCGGGAAGACCCTCTGGGACGAACCCTTTTTTTTGAGGTGTACAGAAGCCCAATGCGTCCAGAAGAAGGCGACTGCGCTCCCCATTTTTTCAATGACAGCATCCTGCTTTTTGCCAGTCGCAGGGCAGGTGGCCTCGGTGGCCTCGACCTGTACGTGAGCACCCGGCATGGTGGCGTTTGGCAGCCTGCACAGAACCTCGGCCACCCCATCAATTCTGCCTACGACGACACCTCGCCCTTCCTCGCACGGGATGGTCGGACGCTCTATTTTTCCAGCAACGACGCCGCTCGCAGCATCGGCGGGCTGGACATCCTCACGGCAACTTGGCTTGACTGGTCGCAGCACTGGTCACCGCCTGTGAGCCTCGGCCTGCCCATCAATTCTGCTGCCGACGACGAGCATTTCACCCTCTCGGCCACTGCCGACCGAGCCTTTTTTTCCTCCGACCGCATCACGGGGGAGGGCGGCCACGACCTCTACCTGGCGCTGTTCGACAGGCCACGGGAGGAGCAACTCGTACAGTCGTGGCCAGTGGCTTTCTGTCTTGTTGCCGAAGGCCAGACTTCACCTCCGAGCGAACGAGCCGTACAACCGCCAGGCAGCTTTTTTGACGAAATCAACTCGTTTGAGCTGCCCGTGATGACGCTTCCACCACTTGGTGGCAAGCCCGATGCGCAGTCCGTCAAACAGTTTGGCTTGCTGGCGCAATTGATGAAAAAATACCCCCTACTCCGCATCACGCTTGCCCTACACGCAGCTCCCGACGACGACTCGGTGGTTTATTTTTCTTTCGCTTCGCAAACGGCCACCGACTTGCTCCAGCAGGAGGGCATCGGCCTTCAAAACCTGACGCTGCTATTTGTTGGAAGTAGCTACCCCATCGCCGCCGACGGGAATAATCGCCGGGCCGAGGTCTTCATCGAGAACCCCGACGAACTGCCCTTCGAGCTGTACCGCCCGCCGCTCCTCCCCGACGCCTTCAAAGCCAAGTTTTTTCAAAAAACCATGACCAGCTTGGCCTATCGGGTGACGATAGACAGCGGGGGGGAACTGGGCAAGCTGTTTGAACTATACCCGGAAGGGTTGGTGGAACGTCGGGTAGGGGAGGGTGCGCAGTTTTTTTCATCCGGCATTTACCTCACCCATGCATCTGCGGAGGAGTGGCGGCAGGCGCTGGTGCGGGATGGCTACCGTGACGCAAAGGTTTCTGCTTTCTTGCACGGCCGGGAATTGACAAAAGATGAAGCTGCGCAATTCACTGAAGATTTCCCAGATTTGCTAAATTTTATGGAGAAATAGTTTTTCAATCTATTTCAACAATCACTCGTCACGTCTAACGATAAATGTCAGAAATCCTCCAAACCTCCCACTTCTGCTTTCAGTTGCCAAAAAACTGTTTTAGCTTCGTAGCCCTAACCAATTGCCTGAATGACACCTTGCCTGCATGGCGACCTGCTTCGCAAAAACTGATTTTTCAACCGATTACACACACAAATTATCCTGTGATGAAGAACCGTTACCAACTACTCATTACCCTCATTGTCCTTTTATTTTCACTCAATACCACGCTTTTTGCACAACCCGGCCAGGGTGCCACGATTTCTGGTCCCACGACGCTTTGCTTGGGCGAGTGCGGCACCTACGAGGTGACGCTCAACAACTCCAACCAGGTCATTGAGTTGGTCACTTGGGGTGCAAGTACGGGCACAACCGTTGGAAGCGGCAACCCAATTGACTTTTGTCCAACGGTACTGACAGCACCCGGCACGGTAGTTTTGACCGCCAACATTGTCGCCATCAGCCAAAACGGCGGCAGCATCCAGTACACGGCCCAGATTACCATCACCGTCACCAACGGCCTTAACCCAGTCATTGTGCCCACCATCGCCGCCTGCCCGCAGGACAGCAGCAGCCAGTATGCCTGTGAGAAAATTTGTGCCTTCGGCACGGCGGTGTACGAGGTGACGGGCATCCCTGCTGGCTCCCCCGTCACTTGGTCGGTGCAGGGGGCGGAGAGCTTCACGCCGAACGGCAGCAGCGTCCTCGTGGAGTGGGGAGCACCGGGGCAGGGGCAGGTGAGCGTGGTCGTGGGGGGTAACAGTGGGCCGGCCGGGCCGTTTCAGATTTTTTGTGGGCAACAGGATATCGGCTCCAACCCAAACAATACCTCCTCAAAAGTTTACTTGACGGGGTTTGATGGAACTGCGCCTTACACCGTAAACTACAGCATAAATGGGGTAAATCAAGCGCCATTTACGGTGAACAGCTTCCCTTATGTTTTTGATACACCTCAACCGGGAGTCTATTCTTTCACGATCACGGATGCCAACGGCCAAATTGACAACTGTACAACGACGATTGTGGACAGCGCACAAAACTGTTGGGTCTCGGCTTATCCGGTCAACATTGTTCACCCCACCAACGACATTGACTGCGACGGTTCCATCGAGCCAGTTGCGGTAGGTGGTTTTCCTCCTTATACCTACTTGTGGAGCAACGGCAATACTGTACCCGAAATAGATGGGCTCTGCTGCGGCACTTACAACCTCACGGTGGTTGATGCAATTGGTTGTTCTTCTACAATCCCTGTCATCCTTGCCTGCCCAGATTCCACTACCTCGTGTGTGGGCGAGACCTCCCTCTGCGTCGAAATCCTCGAAGAACCCGAAGCGCAAATCGGCTCATTGCCGCCGCCACAGCCCAACGGCACCATCGCCATTTGCCAGGGGCAAACCATTTATTTTCAAAACAACAGCCTCAACGCCACGAGCTACGTCTGGGCCTTCGGCAACGGCAGTACCTCCACCCAGTTTGAGCCGAGCCAAACCTACGATACCCCCGGCACCTACTACGTCTCGCTCATTGCCCGAAACGAATGCTACTGCGCTGACACGACTATTGTCGAGGTGTACGTCATCGCCGCCGACGTGCCGGAAATCAACTGCACGGGCACCATCTGCGAGGGCGAGACGGTCACGTACAGCACCGACGTCAGTTGCGGCACCTACACGTGGGTGCTCACCGGCAGCTACAACATCCTCGATGGCGGTGGCCCAACGGACAATTTCATCACCGTCGAATGGCTGGCAGGGCCGGAGGGTACCATCTCGCTCAGCGTCAGTGGCTGTGCCGGAACGGTCTGCACCCTGCCCAACGTCGTGCCCATCCCCATCGTCAGCGACAACGTGCAGATTCAAGGGCCGCCGAAGGTTTGCGAGGGCAGCACCGAAGAATACTACATCCCCGACTACGCTGGCACGAGCATCAACTGGACGGTGCTCGGCAGCGGCACCATCACCGACGGGCAAGGCACGGAGCGCATCACCGTCAACTGGTTCGGCAGCGCCAACCTCGGCAACCCGCAGCGGGTCATCGTCGAGTTCGACAACTGCTACCTCGGCTGCTCCGGGCGTGACACGCTGAACGTGAACATCGTCCCCGGCTTTTATGCCACAGGCCCCATCGAGGTTTGCCAAAATGCGCTGGGCACCTACCAGAGCCGCAACACCATCACGGGCGTACTGATGCTCTCCAACTGGCAGGTAATCAACAGTTTAGGAGCGGTCGTTTGGTCTTCGCCTTCGGCAACAAACACCGCCAACATCCCCTTCAATTTCCCCGCAGGGGCCTACACCGTGCGGGCCGCAGCAGCCAGTGCCAGCAGCTTTTGCAACGACGATTACACGCTTTTTGTCAAACTGGTGGCTGCTCCACCTGCCCCGACGGCCATCATCGGCGAAAACGAAATATGCCCCGGCCTCACCTACAGCTACGAGGTCACCGGGCTGCCCACCACCGATTTCAGTTGGTCATTCACGGGTGGCACCCCGGCCAATTTCACCGGAAACCCCGCCAACGTAATCTGGAATGCCACCGGGCCTTACTCGGTTTCGGTGGTGCAAACGGCGACGACCGGACTGGCCTGCACCTCACCGCCAGCCAATTTGGCGGTCAGCCCAATACCCAGCTTCAGCGTCACGGGGGATGGGCAGGTTTGCAGGGAACAGTCAGGGATATACAGTGCGCCTTTGTTTGAAAATATTGATTATCAATGGGTTATCAGCCCTGCCACGGCGGGAACAGTTGTGGGCGGTGCAGGCACGGAGCAGGTCGAAGTGCTGTGGCACACCGATGGCCCAGCCACGGTGGGCGTCACCGTTTGCGGAGCGACCCAAAACTTCAACGTGACGGTGCTGCCGTTGCCTGAGCCTTTTGTGCCGACCACCCAGGTATGCGCTGGTGACTTGGCAACCATGCAAACGACGGTGCCTTATGCAAGCTACGGCTGGAATGATGCCACTGGTGCGCAAGTTTCAACGCTGTCAGCGCCAATGCTCGGAGTGGGCAGCTACGAGGTGGAAGTCACTGACGCCAACGGCTGTGCGGGTGATACCATTTTTCAGGTGGTGGCAACCCCTTTGCCAGCAGTGACCATCTCGACGCCGTCCTACTATGCACTGTGTTCGGGAGGCCCGGCTGCCGTCCTCCATGCCACGCAGAGCTCGCCACCCTTGAACTACCAGTGGCAGCGGTTTGGGGTAAACGTGGGCACCGATTCTCCGACCTACTCTACCAATCAACCCGGTGATTATCAAGTGATTGTGACGGATGTGAACGGTTGCACGGCTGCCTCCAACATCCTCGTGCTGGTAGATTGTGATGCCATCGGCGGCACTTGCGTCGGCGGCCTCTGCCTCGGTGCGGGAGGTGGTCCACCGCTTCCAGGTTGCACACCAGCTGGCACGGTAGATTTCTCGTCGGGCACCACAGCCAACTGCAACACGCTCAGTTTCACCAACTTGTCCACGAACTTCGTGCCCGGCACTTTTACTTGGTACTTCGGCGACGGCACCTCCAGCACTGCCGACAACCCTGCCCCTCATGCCTATCCCGCAGCGGGCTGGTACACCGTCGTTTTGATTGGGGAAGTGAATGCCATCAGCCCTCCGGGCGGCTCGTGCCTAGTGGGCATCTACCACGATGTGCTGATTCCCGTGGCTGCGGGCTTTGAAAGCGGAACCGCTTGTCCCAATGCTCCTGCGCAATTCAGCGACAGGTCCATGTTCATTGCTCCGGCCAGCATCGTCGGCTGGTCATGGGACTTCGACGACCCAAGCAGCGGTGCAGCCAACACTTCTACACTGCAAAACCCAACGCACAGCTTCGCAACCAGTGGCACCTACAACGTCACCTTGACCATCACAGCGGCCAGCGGCTGCACCGCCACAATCACGCAGCCAATCACGGTGCTGACGGCACCACCGGTAAGTTTTGCTTTGCCTACGGCAACCTGCGAAAACACATCCCTGCCGTTCGATGCGGTGGTGGGCAGCGAAGTAG
Organism: uncultured Saprospiraceae bacterium; assembly: GCA_964442355.1. Taxonomy (GTDB): domain Bacteria; phylum Bacteroidota; class Bacteroidia; order Chitinophagales; family Saprospiraceae; genus UBA6168. The sequence goes on from CAYTZS010000080.1 coordinate 13,998, forward strand.
CCAGCGTTTACTGGAACTTTGGTGACCCTGCCAGTGGCAATGGCAACACCTCCGAGTTGGTCAATTCCTTCCATGAATTTGACCTGCCCGGCAGCTACACCGTCCAACTGACGGCTCTGAGCATCGAGGGCTGCACCAACACGGTGACCGACAACATGACCATCACACCGAACACGTTGGCGGGCAACATCAGCGTGGCACCGCCTTCGCCACTTTGCGAAGGCGAAAGCACCACACTGACATCGCCACCCGGTGGGGTTAGTTGGTTGTGGTCGAACAATTCATCATTTGACAATATAACAGTTTCACAATCAGGAGTTTACACTGTCACGCTGACCGATGCGACGGGATGCACCTACGCACCGCCACCTGCCATTGTGGATGTTTTTGGTGAACCAAACGGCATCATCAAGGCGGTGGAGTACAACGAGTTTGGGCAACCAGTGGCCTTTTTTGAGAACAACCACTCGGTTTGCGAGGGCGACGATGTGTTCCTTTTGGTGCAGGGCAGTTTGACCAACAGCTACACCTGGTCGAACGGTGAGACGGGCGACGAAATCGAGTTCAGTGAGGACAAGGGCAACCTGCTGCCCGTCGGCACCCACAACTTCACGGTGACCGTGACCGACATCGTGACGGGCTGCACGGCAACCGAGGGGCCGTTCACGGTGACGGTGAACCCCGTGCCGACGGTCACGATTGCCAGCAGCCCTTCTGGGTTTTTGTGCGAAAACAACAGCGCAACGATGAGCGTGGTCGCTCCCGATGCCACCTACACCTACCAGTGGAACACTGGGGAGGCCGGAACGAGCATCACGGTCATTGCCGGAGGCACTTATTTTGCGACTGCCATCAATCAGTTTGGCTGTTCGGGGCAGAGCAATCAAATCGAAATCCAGAATGCCCCCGACATTGACCTCGTGCCGCAGGGCTGCCACACCCGTTGCCAACCCGACACGATGTGCCTGCCAGTCGTGCCCAACATCGCCAGCTACCAGTGGTTTCTCAACGGCAGCCCGATGAGCGCGCCGAACGGGACGCAGGCCAACCCGATTTTCAACCAAAGCGGCGAGTACTCGGTCGTGCTGACCGACATCTACGGCTGCACATCCACTAGCGAAGTGCTCACGCTCGACCTCTTCCCCGGCTTCGGCGACATCCTCGGCGACGTGTATTTTGACGTGAACGGAAACGGCATCATTGACGCCCCGGACACACTGGTGAGCGGCATCAACATCTTCCTGAACAACGGAACGATGAACCTCGACACGGTAACGAGCAGCGTTGCCACTGGATACAATTTCGTGGACATCCTCTCCACGAATTACACCCTCCTGCTCGACACGCTGAACCTCCCGGCTGGCTGGGAGGCCGTGCTCGCCAGCACCAGCCTGACGCTCACGGGTTGCGACGTGGAGGAGGAATTCGACTGGCTGCTGTTCTCCAATTGCACTCCATCCATTTCCACCGTCCAGCTCAGTAGTTGCCCCGGTGGTACTGCTGACTACAACGGAACCCCAGTTCCGGCGGGAGTTTCACAAGATTTCATGTTCACCAATGCGGCGGGTTGCGACAGCATCGTGACGGTGACGGTCGTGGCACTGGCTACCAGCACGGGCAGCGAGACGCTGACGGCTTGCCCCGGTGCGTCGGCCATTTACGCTGGTACCCCAATTCCGGCGGGCACTTCGCAAGATTTTACCCTCACCAATTATCTCGGTTGCGACAGCATCGTGACGGTGACGGTCGTGGCACTGGCTACCAGCACGGGCA
>CAYTZS010000080.1:15870-21518 GCA_964442355.1 uncultured Saprospiraceae bacterium
GCGAGACGCTGACGGCTTGTCCCGGCACGTCGGCCATTTACGCTGGCACCCCAATTCCGGCGGGCACTTCACAAGATTTTACCCTCACCAATTATCTCGGTTGCGACAGCATCGTGACAGTGGCGGTGACACCACTGCCCGCTCCAACTTCTGCTTTGACACTGGCGGCCTGTCCGGGAGAATTCGCCGACTATAACGGCACAATGTTGCCGCCGGGCAGCGTGACGCCTTTCCTTTTTCCCAGCTCGCAAAACTGCGACTCGGTGGTGACGGTGACGGTGACGGCCTTGCAACCCAGCGCTTCCACGGTCAACCTATCGGCATGTTTTGGCAGCGTGGCCACCTACAACGGGGTGGACATCCCGGCTGGCGCTTCGCAAACTTTCACACTCGACAATTGGGTTGGCTGCGACTCGACGGTGACCGTGCAAGTAGCATCGCTGCCCGTGACCGTCCAATTCGTTGATGCCGTGGCATGTGCCAACGAGTTTTTCACTTTTAATGGGCAACAACTGGCGCCAGGCACCCAGACGACTTTCACGGCGGTGAACGCCTCCGGCTGCGTGGACACGACTTTCGTGGCAGTGTTCGGCCTGCCGACCAGTACTGGTACGGCTACGCTGACGGCTTGCCCCGGCACGACCGTGACCTACGCTGGCGTGACGCTCTCGCCCGGCGATGTGCAGGATGTTACCCTGACCAACTGGCTCAACTGCGACTCGGTGGTGACAGTGACGGTGCTCGCAACGCAAAGCGACACGACGCAATTGTCGTTGCAAGTGTGTGAGGGCGAAACATTGGATTACAACGGCCAGCAACTGGCAGCGGGCGAGACCTTCACTTGGGTTGGCACGAACCAAGCTGGCTGCGATTCGGTGGTGATAGTCAGCGTGTCGGCGTTGCCCGTTGTGAGCTTTGACTTGTCCGCTTCGCAAATTTGTTGGAATGCATTGGACGGCAGCATCTCCGTCGGCAATGTGAGCGGCAGCTCGGCGCCGTACCAGTACTCGTTGAACGGGGTGAATTTCCAGCCGGACGCCTTCTTCGAGGGGCTGCCGCCTGGCGATTATACCGTATTCCTGCAAGACCAAAACGGTTGTGTATTTGAGGAAAATATCGGCATCCCGGTTACTCCGCCAATGAGTTTGCAAGTAGCAGATGAGACGCTTGTCTGTGGCAGTGAAGTGCTACTCAGCCCAGTAGCCATCAGTGACTTGCCCCTGACTTGGGAGTGGCGGGACAGCTCGGGCGTCATCGGCACTTCACCCGAAATCAGCGTCAGCACCCCAGGCTTATTCACGTTCACGGCCACTAATGCCTGCGAGACGGCAAGCGGCCAAGTGGTGGTCACCGTCGAATCGTTGTCCGTCAACCGCCTGATTTACCTGCCCAATTCGTTCTCTCCCAACAACGATGGTATCAACGACTGTTACCGAGGATATGTGGCCCCCGACCTCGACATCGTGAGCTACGAGTTGAAAATCTTCGACCGCTGGGGCGACCAAATGTTCGAGACCACGGACATTGAAGGCTGCTGGGACGGCATTTTGCGTGGCAAACAGCTGGACCCTGCGGTGATGGTATATTGGATGACCCTTCGGGTACGCAACTGCGATGGTGTGTTGGAGGAGGTTTTCAGGAAGGGGGATATACATTTGGTGCGATGAAACCAGAAACCTCACAAAAAAGTGGCGGTGTCATGGTCATGACACCGCCGCTTTTTTATTGGAGCCCCAAAATCGGAGTTGACTCATGTTTTTTTAGTCCAAAGACTCAGGCTCAGATTTCCCCTTTCCCTTTTTGTTTTTCACGGCCACGACGTCCAGCATCATAATTTTTTGCCAGATTTTGCTTGACAACTCGTGCGAAAGGGTCTCCACCTCGTCCACGGTTTTTTGCACCTCCGAATCCTGAAAGCATTGCACGTGCAGGGCGGCGAGCTTGGAGTTGATGGCCAGCAATTCGGAGCAGTAGTCGAGGTAGCGGGTAAGCTGGTAGGGCGTCATGGTGCGCTCTGGGGACGAGGGCGTTTTTTTGAATTCAGATACGAGCGAGGCAGGGTCTTTGGTTAGCTGGTGCATGTCAACCACGTGGGCGATGGAGCGGAGGCGGTGCAGCGAGTTCAGCGCTGCCCTGCGTTTGATGCGGTTTTCAATTGTTGTCAAAAAAAGGATGGCCAACCCCAAGAAAATGACCTCGTTGATGGCACTTTCAGCACCTTGCAAAATCTCCACCAGCCCACTTTCTCCTGCCGGGATGTAGCGAATCGTGAAGGCGCATACCCAAATCGTCAGCCCGACAAGCAAGCCAATGGCCAAAAAAGTAAGGATGCGGATGGGCCACAGGGGCCTCGGCAACTGTTCCACCAGCGCAACGATGGCCGACGCAACTTCGCTAAGCTCGCTGGCCACCTTGCCCAAACCTGAGTTGGGAAAGCGCTCGTCAATGCGCTTTTTCAACTTATCCAACGTGCCCAAAATGTACTCCGGCTTCAGCTCTGAGAAGCGGCGAGGGGGAAACTTGGTGTTGAAGAAAAATGACAAAATGCAGTGATTGGTGACTGGTGATTGGTCAGGCGAAGTTGCGGTTTTTTTTCAAAAAAACAGCAGCGGCCTCCAGTGCTTCGGGCTTCCCAACGTCGAGCCATTCGTCAGCGCTGTGGTCAAATCCGAAAATCAAGCCAGTCTGGGCAGCTTCCAAGTACACGTCAATGATGGAAAACGGCCCATCGCCCGCAGGCATCCAGTTGAAAAGAGAAGGGCTGATGGCATGGATGCCACTAAAGGCAAAAGGCTGGAATGTGTGCGGGATTGAAGAATTGAAGATGGGGGATTGCCAGTTGTCAACCAGCCGCTCCTCTCCCGTTTTCGCATTTTTCCAGCCGCAAAGGCGCATGTCTTCGTCAAAAAGAAAATAGCGGGAAGTCTGGCGGCGGCGTACGGCGAGCGTGGCAATGGCTCCGCTTTCGAGGTGGTGGTGGTAAAAATCGGCGAGGTTCATGTCCGTCAGCACATCGGCATTGCAGACGAGGAAGGGCTGGCCGTCATCGAAAAACCAAGCTGCTTTTTTCAGGCCGCCACCCGTGTCGAGCAGTAGCTCCCGCTCATCGGAAATGGTAATTTCGATGCCGAACTGGCTGTTCTTGTCCAAAAAATCAATGACCTGCTCCGCAAAATGATGGACGTTGACGATAATTTCTTGGCAGCCAGCCGCCACCAGCCGCCGGATGGCTACTTCGAGCAGGGTCACGCCATTCACCTCCACGAGCGCCTTCGGGCGGTCGTGGGTGAGGGGGCGAAGTCGGGTGCCGAGGCCAGCAGCAAAGACGAGGGCTTTCATTGGAAATTGGAAATTGAGAAATTGGAATCGGGAATTTGTTTGGCGTTCAATTTCTCAGTTTCCAATTTCCGATAGAAACTCCCGAAACGCCTTGGCCGTCTCCCTGCTCGCCGAGAACATGCCCATGTGACCCACGGTCGGGAAGACGTGGATGATACCACGGCTGGGGAGCGGCGTCATGGCCATGCTCACGTCGAGCGGCACGGCAGTGTCGTGCTGACCGATGAGCATGAGCACGGGGCAGGAGAGGTTGCGCAGTACCTCCGAGCGGTCAGTGCGCAGGCGCATGGCCTCCAATGCAGCGATGATGGCCTCAGGCTTGAAGTGTATTGCATTGTGTATCAAGCGATTAACCTCCAATTGGTAGCCTTTCGAAAAGTCGTAAATAAAAAGCTGCGGGATGGCTTGACGGACGTAAATGACGTGCCCGTTTGTGTGAATGAACTCAACGGACTTGAGTCGTGTGGCTTTTTTCTCCTCCGAATCGGCGAAGGGGTGCGAGTGGAACAGGCATAGCCCTGCCAGTTTTTCGCTCCAATTTTCGGCATAAGCCAGCGCTACGTAGCCGCCCATCGAGTGCCCCGTGAGGATGAATTTTTTTAGTCCGAGGTGCTCAACGACCGTGGCGACGGCCTCGGCCATGCTTTCGATGGTGAGGTTTTCGACCTGCTCGGAGCTGCCAAACCCCGGCAGGTCAATGCGGATGTATCGGCGGGTGGGCAGCAGCGGAAGCCATTCGTCCCAGAGGCGGCTGTCTTCGAGGAAGCCGTGCAACAGCACGACGGGCAGCGCATCACCTGCTTCCTTGTTGTCAAAAAATGCGATAAGTTTTCCCTGATAAGTTACTTGTTCCATTATCCTGTTTTCAAAAGAGGCGCAACCCGATTTTTTATACAAAAGATTGGTTTACAATAGTTTGCAAAAACAAATCACAACTCAAGGCCTCTCGTTTTGCTGTATCGCCGCCATCTTTCTTGGGGCGCAGTCAGCATTTTTTTTGCAAAAGTACTTTTATCACAAAGTTTTCGGGTCAATTTCTAATTTTACCCATTCGTTTTGGAAAACTACACGACCGGAAAAAACTTACTGATGACTTCTTTAGGCAATGTAAAGCAAAAGCTCAACACGATTGGACAACTGGAGCGGGACCTGAACCTGAAGCAGTTGCAAATCAACCGGCTGCTCAACATCACGCAGGCCATCAACAACAACGTGAAGATGAGCGGCCTGTTCGAGATGTACACCTCGTTTTTGAGTTGGGAAATGGGCGTGAAGAAAATGGCGCTTTACTACCGGAAGGACAAAAAATGGGTCTGCACAGCTCATATTGGGTTCGAAGAAAACGAACTGAAATCCGACGTTTCCGACCAACTTTCCAAGTACACCCGGCTGCACACCTTGGCCGACAGCGACGACCCATTTTTCCAGCAATTCGATGTGGTGATACCCGTGAAGCACAAGGATACCCACCTCGCCTACGTCTTCATCGGCGGCTTTGGAGAGGAGGAGGACATGTACAACAAGGTGCAGTTCATCACCACCATCACCAACATCATCACCGTAGCCATCGAAAACAAGCGGCTTTTCAAGAACAAAATCGAGGAAGAGCGCTTGCGCAAAGAAATGGAACTGGCCAGCGAGATGCAGCAATTGCTCATCCCAAAATCGCTGCCCACCCGCAAGGAATATGAGCTTTCGGCCATCTACCGCCCGCACCTCAACGTTGGCGGCGACTACTTCGACTTCGTGGAGCACGGCAACGGCAAAATCACGTTCTGCATCGCCGACATCGCTGGCAAGGGCGTGGCAGCGGCGCTGCTCATGTCCAATTTTCAGGCGAGCTTCCACAACTTGCTGGAGCGCCACGACAACTTGATGGCGTTCGTGGAAGACCTGAACCGCTCCGTGCTGCGCATCACGAAGGGCGAGCGTTTTCTCACATTTTTTGTGGCACAGTTCGACCTGAACACCCGACTGCTGACCTACGTGAATGCCGGACACAACCAGCCTATTTTGGCCATGCACGGGCAATTGACCTACCTCTCAAAAGGCACGACGGTACTCGGCGCTTTCGACGAATTGCCGTTTATTGAGCAGGGTACGGAAAAAGTAGACGGTGAGGCGCTCATCCTACTTTTCACCGATGGCCTGACGGAGCTGCAAAACGAGGCAGGTGAGTTCGTGGATGAGGATTTTGGGCAAAAATTTGTGCTGGAACACTACCAACTTTCCGCCAGGGAATTCAACCAGAAAGTGATGGATGCCTTGGACCGCTTCAAGGGGCGGGCAGGGTTTCAGGATGACTTCAC
>CAYTZS010000081.1:0-21400 GCA_964442355.1 uncultured Saprospiraceae bacterium
GTCAATAAACAACACTGGGTTAGCTGCACTGAAGAAACGCTGCCCCTGTGCCTTCTCGATGGTTTCTCGAACGTCCTTTACCCCTGAGCTAATGGCGCTGAGCGTATAAAATGGTCGCTTGAGCTGATGCGAAATAATGCTGGCCAAGGTCGTTTTGCCAACTCCAGGTGGGCCCCAAAGAATCATGCTCGGTAGCTTGCCGCTCTCGATGGACTGACGCAGAATGGCACCCGGCCCCACGAGGTGGGTTTGCCCCACGTAGTCGTCGAGGGAGGTTGGGCGAAGTCGTTCGGCGAGTGGCTGCATTTTTGTGTTGCGAGTAGTGAACTTTGTTATTCGGATTGGGCAAAGCAATGAAACAATTGAACATTGAGACAATGATTTTTACCTTTTTTTTCAAAAGACCCAACCTAAGCTAACTTGCATCCGTGAATAGTAGTGAAAAGCGCTATTCATTAAATCAAAAAATACTATTCCAATGAAAAAAATTCTTCAGTTAATACTCCTTTGGGCAACAGCGTTGACGCTGAACGCCCAGACATACCCAGTTGTCGTGTCAGGCAATGTGGTTGATGCAAATGGCAGCAATGTGGAAGGTGCTCAACTCATGATAAGCACCACTCCACAAAACCCCGACGGCTTTGTTTTCTTCAAAATCGTCAACACTGATGCTTTTGGCAACTACCAAGAGGAAATTGAAGTGCCCAACTCCGCACCTCAAGGAACTGTGTCCGTCACTTTTCTTGATTGTGGGAACAATACCTCCCCACAAACATCTTCCTATGCCATTGGCGGCAACAACAGTTTTGACTTCGACTTCGACTTTTGCGGCGCAGTGTCTGGCTCCTGCAATTCCTGGATTTACACCTCATTAACTGGCAATTCACACGCACTGCTCCACCCACAGGCAAGTGGCAATGGGCCATTTACCTACAAATGGCTCAATGCAAACAACAACTTCAACGACTTGCTGGTCACTCAATCTGGCACCTACTGCTTGCTCGTAGAAGATGCTGACAGTTGTATTTCCACCACTTGCACGACTGTTCAAATCGGCAGCAGCAACCCAATCAACAGCTGTGATGTCCAAATTGGGCTAGACTCATTGAACACTGGGGTCTATTTGATTGCATTGCCCACTGGCTTGGCACCATTCACCTTCCAGTGGAGCACAGGTGAAAACACCCAAGCCGTACCATTTGCGCCAAATGGTGCCAATTATTGCGTCACCATCACGGACGCCGATGGCTGTACTTCCTCCGAATGCCTGTACAACCAAAACACTTGCACGGTGACCATCACAAATAACCCAAACGCAGGGCTTACGGCTACTGGCAGTGGAACGGCACCTTTTTCATACCTTTGGGACAATGGGCTTACCACTCCAACCATCCAGCCTAGTGCACCGGGCAACTATTGCGTCACCATGACGGATGCCAATGGCTGCGACGCCTACAACTGTACTTGGTGGGGCAGCATGCCAGACTCCTGCGAGGTTTATATCGTGCTTGACAGCCTCAACTCGGGTGGCAGTGCTTACTACGCAATCCCCAGTGGCACTGCTCCTTTCTCCTACCAATGGACGCCGAGCGGTAACGCTCAAAGCATACCCATTGACCCTGCCTACTTCGGCGACTACTGCGTCTCCGTCACCGATGCCGACGGCTGCGTGGCCACCTACTGCGTTTTTGGCAACAACAACTGCAACCTAACAATCGTGCAAGATGATAGCGCTGGCTACGACGTTCTTGTGGCGCTTGCTAACCCGTGGGCAGATACCTACCTCTGGAGCACGGGCGAAACCACCCAGTATATCGTCGTCGAAGACCCAGGCTCCTACTGCGTGACCGCAACGGGTGGTGGCTGCACTTCTACAGCATGCTACTATTTTCAAACTGCCTCAAATTTCAACATCAGCGGCTATCTCTATTTCCCCGATTCGCTCAACAACCCCGGCGCAATGCAAGGCACTGTCGAGCTGTTTTTCAATGAGCCAAACAGCAATGCCTGGACTTCGCTTGGCACAACCAACATCCAAAGCGACCCGGCGGGCTGGTCAAATTATTATGATTTCGGCACACAAAACGCTGCTGGCCAGTACATTGTGAAGGCAACGCTCGACCCCAGCTCCCCTGGCGCCAGCGTTTACATGCCGACCTACCATTTCAGCACGGTGCATTGGGACGAAGCGGATTTGATTGAATTGCCCTCACTCGGTTCTGGGCTTTTCAACATCATCCTGAGCGACGGCCAAAACCTCACAGCAGGATCTGGTAACATCGGCGGCACCGTGACCGAAGGTGATGGCTTCACGGCCAACGAGGAAGGCGACCGGGGCGGCGACCCAAGGCCCAACACCAGTGTGCTGCTTTTTGACAGCAACGAACAGCCCATCTCGCACACTGTCACAAACGAGGTTGGCCAGTACAGCTTCGCAAACTTGCCCTTCGGCACCTACAAACTTGTGGTCGAAATCGTGGGCGTAGAACAGGTTGAACGCTGGGTGACACTCAGTGCCGCTAACCCCTCCTCCACTGGCAATGACTTCGAGGTGACGGAGAACGGCATCGTGCTCGGCATTCAGGACGTGGTGGAAACGAGCACCATCACAGCTTTCCCGAACCCGACCAGCGGCACTGTGAACTTGAACTTCCAAGCAAAAGCTAATTTTGATGCACAGTTCAGTATTTCAAGGCCCGACGGCACCACCGTTCTTGTTGAAAATCAGCAAGTTGCGAAAGGCAACCAAACCATCAGCCTCGATTTGAGCCAATTGTCAACTGGCCTCTACCTACTGCAAGTAACCACGGGCAGCGAGGTGGTTGCAACCAAGATTTTCAAAAACTAATTAGGTGATTTGAAAGTAGTGACTGGTGATTAGTGGCTGGCAATTGCGCCAAACCACTAATCGCCAGGCACTTTTCCCCACCTCGTTCAGGATGATCAACAACCAACTTCTCCACGACGCTTCCAATGGCGACCGACGGGCGCAGTTTCAGCTCTACAAAAGCTGTTTCAGCATCCTGATGGGCGTGTGCATGAGGTATCGGCGCTCCGAGGAGGACGCTGTGGCGATGGTCAACGAAGGCTTCCTGAAAATCGTAAACAACCTGCCCCGATACAGCCCTGAAACACCATTCGAGGCTTGGATTCGGCGCATCATGATAAACACGCTCATCGACGACTTCCGAAAAAACCGAAAAGTACACGAGCTCATTGAAAATCAAGACTTTACGGATACCAACAACCATGACGGGCTGGTAGATTTCAACACTGCCGACCTACATTTCGAAGCTGGGCAATTGGAGGCGATGATTCGAAGCCTGCCGCCCATGAGCCAAAAAGTGTTCAACCTATTCGCCATTGACGGCTATGGCCACCTCGAAATCGCCGAGCTGCTTGGCATCAGCGAGGGCACTTCCAAATGGCACCTTTCCTTCGCCCGGCAACGACTCAGGGAGATGCTGGTGCAAGTTGGGGTGACGGGCGGGAAAGCGAGGAAGGTAACTTGATGCGAAAATTGGAAATTGAAACTTAGGAAATTGACCGATATGGAAAATAACCTTGACAAATACTTCCGGGACAACCTATCCGACCGGAAATTCGAGCTAAAGGACGAGTATTGGCTAGGTGCACAGCAACTGCTCGAAGCTGACGAGCGCCGCCGCAAGCGCCGTGGGCTGTTTTGGTGGTTCGGTGGTGGCATGGCCGTGCTTGCGCTGGTGGCCCTGGGCTGGGTATTTTGGGGTGAAAAAGAAACGGGCGAACCTGCTACTAAATTAGTTCCAAACAGCACAAACGCAGCCTCGGCGAGCGATGCGATTTCGCCAATTTTGGAGGAAAAAAATACAGCAAATACAGCCGCTCAAACCGATATCAACGAAGCAAATACTGCCAAAATCCATAGCGAAGAAACAGTGCAAAAATCCGACAATACAACAACCAAAACCATTGACAACCAACAAATTACAGGCAAAAAATCACGCTCTCTTTTTTCAAATGCCACAATCAACAACGGGCAAACAAGCCAATCCGACGCCGCTGGCAACAGCACAGGGGCTGCCGAAAACAGCTCCCAGCAAACCACGGCCAGCGGTCAAATTCAGGCCAAAAACTTGACGAAGGCGGCCAATGAAAACACCGACTTGGAGCGGCAGTCTGCACCAGATTTTCTGGCCATTTTGCCTGCCTTCGTGCGGAGTGATTTTGGCAAAAAAGACCTTGCCACCAGTACCCAACCAACAAAAATCGAGGTGGCCAAACAACGCAAATTGCACTTGGGTCTGATGGCCTCAGGTATGTTGCGCCCCGGCGTTGGCGACGGCGAGAAGACCTTGCTTGGCTTCCGCATCGGCCCAGCCATTCGGTTCGATTTGCGTGAAAACTGGTACCTCGGCACAGGCTTGGCCTACCAGCGGCGCAGCGGCAGTTTTGAAGCTACCCAACTAGCCACGGCTCGCAACTACCGCTTCGGCCTCGAACTGGACACGCTGCTGCTGCGCCCCAACAGCCTGCACTACCTCTCCGTGCCGGTGTTGCTCGGTTGGCAACGCAACCAGCACCAGCTGGAAGCCAGCCTCCAGCTTGATTTCCTTACTGGGGTGCATGGTGAGTCGGGTAGCTACCAGCGGCAGGGCGAACCACCCGTCAAACGGTTTACCACGGAAGAATCTGGCTGGATTGCTACGGATGGCTACCGTCGCCTCACGCCCACGGCGCAACTGGGCTACCGTTATCTTTTGAGCAAAAACTGGTCGGCTGGGCTGTCTGCCAACTACACGTTCGGGGGTATTTTGGACAGTGGATTTGAGCCACCACTGGGCGGATTTTTGCTCAAGGAATCGGATAAATTTTTCATCAGCCTGCAAATGGCGTATTTCATCAATTGAAATTAATGAAACGATTCATTTTTTATAATTTATTGATAATCATCGCCTTAGCCATTGGTTGCAACAAGGTGGAACTCGACCCTGTGGACGGCGACCCCGTCTTCACTGCCAGCTTCGACCTAGATGGCGCTACCCACGAATGGCAGGCTGGCGTGGATGATTACTACATGTTTTCCTCCTTCGAAAAGGACGTGCAGGATGTCTATGAATTCACTGGCAGATTTGCAAAAAAGGATAGCATCGATGGGGAAACCCTCACGTTTCACATCCGTGATTACCAACAAGTATTGCAGGGGTTGCCAAATGTGGAGGAGACTTTTTTGACAAACACCAACTTCGCTTTTGCCTCCATGTCCAGCACCGACACGATTTGGCAGCAGCAGGTGGACACGCTGGGTTGGAACGTCGTTTTTGATGCTTCGGCCAGTACTTTTCCCAACTCCCCCGTGACTTACAATTGGAGCTATGGCGACAATACAAGCTTTTCAGGGGACTTGCAAACAAGTGCTCATTTTTACAGCCAACTGCCCAGTCAACCAGTTATGTTGACAGTTTCGACACCGAGTTGCTCGGCTTCCGTGACCAAACAGCTTAATGTTTTGGGTTCAAATACGGGCTGCGAACTAAATTTTGACGTTTTCCTGCCTAATCCATCAGACAGCGGGGTCGTTGTTGAAGCCATTGCCATCAATGGCATACCTCCTTTCAGTTTCCTTTGGAACGACAACAGCACGGCGGATTCACTGTTGATTCTGAGCAACTTTGGGCCCATCAGCGCTTCCGTCACGGTCACCGATGCGACTGGCTGCATGGTCAGTGGGAGTATCAGCACCACTGTGGTTCAAGGGGCAGTGCCGCCACTTTGTATTGCAAGATTCAGCAATTCTCCAGCCATTCCAGACACGACAATCACCACGGTCATTGACACTATTATCTTCGGCGACATGCTCCAATTGTCGAGGGTCAAGGTCGAGTACACAGACCTTAGCGGCCGTTTTTTCAGCTCGCTTCTCCAATCACAACCCAGCTCGTCTTTCTTGAAAATATTGGATGTGGAAGACTACTACGACAACGAAAAAGGGGAAAAAACGAAGAAACTGACCCTGGAATACGCCTGCCGACTCTGGGATGAACAGGGCAATCATATCGACATTGAAAACGGGAAAGCGGTGATTGCCGTGGCGTACCCTTGAGGTAAAAACATTAAAGTGGCAAACAAAAAAGGCAGGTAAAGCACTGATATTCAGTGCTTTACCTGCCTTTTTTGTTATTAAACAGCGTTACCAACGAATCAGCGAAGCGCCCCAAGTGAACCCGCTACCGAATGCAGCGATACATACGAGGTCGCCTTTTTTCACCTTACCCGCCTCCCAAGCTTCACTAAGTGCGATGGGGATAGTGGCGGCAGTGGTGTTGCCGTAGCGCTGGATGTTGTTCCAAACTTTTTCGTCGGGCAAACCGAGCTTTTTCTGCACAAACTGGCTGATGCGCAAGTTGGCTTGGTGTGGGATGAAAAGGTCAATGTCGGCAGGCGTGAGGCCCTGGTCGTCGAGCACTTCCTTGATGACTTCTGGGAACTTGGTGACGGCAGTTTTGAACACCAACTGACCGTCCATTTCGGGGTAAATCATGGCGTCATCCATCATTTTTTGGGTCAAAAACAGGCCGCCAAACTCTTGGTTTTCGTCGTAACCGAAATCAGTGTCTAAGCCTTTTTTCCGGGCATGGTAGCCACTGTGGCAGCCAGGATTGATGAATGCCAACTGCTCGGCGTGAGTGCCGTCGGCGTGTAGTTTCGAAGTCAAAATACCTTGCCCTGGCTCATCGGTGGGTTGCAACACAACGGCTCCGCCACCATCGCCAAAAAGCACAGAAACATTGCGGCCACGGGTCGTGAAATCGAGGCCCATCGAATGCACCTCGGCACCTACTACCAGCACGTTTTTGTACATGCCAGAGCGCACAAACTGGTCGCCGACCGTGAGACCGTAGATGAAGCCCGAGCATTGATTTCGGATGTCGAGCGCCCCGATTTCGGTGTGGGTGATGCCCATTTCCCGCTGCATTAAAACACCGCAGCCGGGGAAGAAATAGTCGGGGCTGAGGGTTGCGAAAATGATGAAGTCCACGTCCTCCTTCGTGATGCCTGCTCGCTGGATGGCGATTTCAGCGGCCCTTGCACCCACGGTTGTCGTGGTTTCTTCATGCCGTTTGGCATAGCGCCGTTCCACGATGCCGCTGCGCTCCTGAATCCACTCATCAGTGGTGTCCATGTAGCGCATCAGGTCGAAGTTGGTGACAACTTTTTCTGGGACGTAGAAGCCGATACCGGCTATTTTTGAATTTGGCATATTTAGCTATTTGTGGCAAAATGACTTAATCAATCAAACGTACAATATAAGATTTAATCATCTCAAAAACCCCTCCGTTGCTCAATTTCATAACTTAATCCCCATATCGCATATTTTAAATCAAATACAGCAGCACCATTAATCCAATTACGCAACCGCTTCCATTTTGCGAACTTCTACCATAGTTTTTAGTTTCTCCACCACAGCGTCTATTTCTTGCTTGGTATTGTAATGCGAGAACGAAAAACGGATGGTTTTGCGAGTTGGATCGGCACCGATAGCAGCCAACACATGCGAGCCAGCCTCTGCACCTGAACTACAAGCGCTGCCGCCAGAGGCACTCACCCCAGCGATGTCGAGCAGGAGCAACAGCAGTTCGGACTTGGCTGAGTGAGGAAACGAAACGCTCAATACCGTGTACAGATAATCACCGTCATAATCGCCATTGAACTGGATGTCCTCAAAGTTTTCCAGCAATTTTTCCATGAAATAACTGCGCACTTCTTCAATGTGCTGGCGATACTCGTCCATATTTTCATAGGCCAGTTCGAGGGCTTTGGCAAGGCCAGCGATGCCGTAAACATTCTCGGTGCCACCCCGCATGTTGCGCTCTTGCCCGCCACCGTCAATGAACGGTTTGAGCTGTGCCTCGTTGTTGATGTAGATGAATCCCTCGCCCTTTGGGCCATGAAACTTGTGCCCGCCTCCGCTCAAGAAGTGGATTTTTGTTTTGGAAACATCAATGGAGAAATGCCCCATAGTCTGCACTGTGTCGGCGTGGTAGAGCGCCCCATAGTTTTCGCAAAGGCGGCTGATGCGGGCCATGTCGCTTACAGTGCCTATTTCATTGTTGGCGTGCATCAAGGAGACGAGGGTTTTAGTGCCAAGGTCATTTTGAAGCAGCTCCTCCAAGTGCTCGTAGTCAATGCGGCCACGCTCGTCCACCCTGACCATTTCGACGTTAACTCCCTGACGTTCAACAGCTTCGAGTGAGTGCCCGACGCAGTGGTGCTCCGTCGGGGAGCTGATTACGCGCTGCACACCAAGGTCACGCACGGCACATTTGATGGCCATGTTGTTGCTCTCGGTTCCGCCGGACGTAAAGAAGATTTCGCCAATGGAAGCACCGATGAGCTTGGCCACTTTTTTCCTGGCTTCTTCGATGATGGCCCGCATGGCACGGCCATCGGCATGGATGCTCGAAGGGTTCCCATACTGCTCCCGCATTACTTGGGTCATGGTTTCGATGACCTCCTCCCGAAGGGCCGTCGTTGCTGCATTGTCGAGGTAGATTCGCATAATTTGTTCAATTTGTGTTTGGCCAGGTGTGCCTTCCAGCATTGTTGCAGAATGTTTTGACCAAGTTGGGGCTTGGCGGCACAGCATCCTGCAAAAGTAAAAATTCTTTTTCGGCTTCCTATCTTTGCCCCATGCAAGCAACTATGAAAAAACAACCCGCAACAACAGCACACGTACAATCGGAGTGGTTCAAAGATTGGTTCAATTCGCCCTACTACCATCTTTTGTACAAAAACAGGGACGAGTCGGAAGCCAAAAAATTCATTGATCGGCTGCTCGAAGAACTGAAACCCGCCCCTGGGTCCAACGTACTTGACCTCGCCTGTGGAAAGGGCCGCTACTCCCGCTACCTCGCCGAAAAAAACTACTTCGTCACTGGATTAGACATCGCTGAGGAAAGCATAATTTTCGCACAACAGTTTGAAAACGAACACCTTAGCTTTTTCCAGCACGACATGCGCCTACCCTACCGCATCAACTACTTCGACTATATTTTTAATTTCTTCACCAGCTTCGGTTATTTTGAAACGGAGAAAGACCATTTGAAAACCATCGCCAACATTGCCAAGGGCTTGCGACCTGAAGGCAAGTTTGTGCTCGATTTTTTCAATTCAAAAAAAATCATCCAGCACCTTCGGCACGAAGAGGTTAAACAGGTCGGGGGGGTGAGTTTTATCATTCACCGAAGCGTGGACGAGCAAGGTTATATTTTGAAGAACATCCAATTTGAAGACGCTGACCAGCATTTTGACTTCACCGAGCGGGTGCGTGCTTTCACCCTCGCAGACTTTGAGCGGTTATTCGGTATAGCAGGACTAAAAATTGCCAAAACCTTTGGCAGTTACCTGCTCGACCCATTCGACGAGAGCAGTTCAGACAGGTTGATATTGGTGGGCTGCAAGTCGGGATGTTAATTGAATTGTGAACTGTGAACGCAGAATTATTCACAGTTCACAGTTCACTCCACCAGCATCTTCTCCACGCCCGGCGTACTTTTTACCTGCAAATTCCCCTTATCATCGCTGTAAATGAACATCGCTTCGATGCCCTCCAACTGGGCAGCCAGCTCGTAGGCCGCATCCAAGCCGAGCACCATGAAGCCGGTGGCGAGGGCATCAGGTTCGAGGCAATCTTTACCGAATACGGAGGCACTGAGCAAGTTGCTCTGTTTTGGGAAACCCGTGCGTGGGTCGATGATGTGGCTATATTTTCCGCCATTTACTTCGTAAAAATTGCGGTAGTTGCCGGAGGTGGAAACGGACATGTTTTCCAATCGGATGACCCTCGTGAAATCAGTCAATTCGGCCTCCGATTTCGGGGTGTTGATGCCGATGCTCCACCACTCGCCCTTTGGGTTTTTGCCACGGGCACGGCTCTCCCCGCCGATGTCAACTAGATAGTTTTTGATGCCGTGGAGTTCGAGGAAAACGGCAACTGCGTCAATGCCGTAGCCTTGGCCCGTGCCTCCGAAGTCGAGCTGAACGCCCGGCTGTGTTTTCCTTAAAATGACTACCCCTGCGCTGTCTTCCTGCACAACTTTTTGAAAACCAACGAATTGCAGCAGCGAATCCACCTTCAGGCTGTCCACTTTCTCCACGGCTTTGTGTGGTGTGTAACCGAAGCCCCAGTAGTTCACCAGCGGCATGATGGTAGGGTCGAAGGCTTGGTTGGTGCGCTGGTTGGCCACTCTGGCGGCCAACAGATTTTTCAAAAAATGGTAGTTTTTCACCTGCCCGCAGGTGGTCGGGTTGGCCACGCACTCGGAGTACGCTTTGAAGTTCAGCCCGAGGTCGAAGCGCTCGCCCCCTTTGTTAAACATTGAAATGGTCGAGTTAGGCTCGTAGGTGGAAATCTCGTGGTTGACCTGCACCAGCAGCGAGTCCACGGACTTGAAAAAGTCGCGTCCAAGGCTGTCTTGATAGGTCACTCGGTAGTAGGTGCCCATCGTTTTCCCCTCAATCGTGCGGTAGTCACCAGCTTTATCTTCGGGTTGGCAGGCGGCAAAAAACAAGACCAAACCACAGAAAAAAAGCAATTTATTCATGTTGAAATGTTTTTAAAATTTTGGTAAAAGTGCAAAATCGCCTCAAATAGAACCAATATGCAGCTTGAATCTGCCTTTTTTAACATCCTCAAAATAACGCCGAAGCGCAAACCTCGATGACTCGAAAGCAATCTCGTCCCAGGGCAAATCCTCCTCGCTGAACAGCCTCGACTCGGTACTCTCCTCCCCCACCCCAAACTGTCCGTCAATCAACTCACCGACGAACTGGAGGTAAACATGCCAATAGTTGGTGAAGGTAAAAACAGTCTGCAAGCCCACCAGCCGCACCCTCGCCTCAGCCTCCTCCCACACCTCACGGATGGCACCGTCTTCCACCGTTTCGCCGATTTCGAGGAAGCCGGCAGGCACGTTCCAGAAACCTGCACGGGGGTCAATGGCTCGGCGACAAAGTAGCACCTTGCCCTCCCAAATTGGCAGGCACCCAGCGATGATTTTTGGGTTGCGGTAGTGAATATCGCCGCATTGACCGCACACGAGGCGGGGCCGGTTGTCGCCCTTGGGCACTTCCGTGCGCAAGTCGTTAGAGCCGCAGTTGGAACAGAAATTCATAGTTAGTTAGCAAGGCAGTTGGCAGTCTGCAGTCAAGGCCGTGGTAGCAGTCAGTGACTGCCCACTGCCAACTGACGAACCGCCAACTCCAAATCATTGGGTGAATCAATCGAAATGCTTTCAAATTCGGTCAGTGCGACGCCGATGGGGTAACCGCTTTCGAGCCAGCGCAGTTGCTCAAGCGACTCGGCCAGCTCCAGCCGGCTGGGAGGCAAGGCAGCTACCTCCAACAGCACCTCCCGTCGGAAGGCGTACAGGCCAATGTGCTTGTAAAAAGCGCCCTCGGCCAGCCATTTTTCCTGCGGCAAATTGCGGTGAAACGGCAACGGCCAGCGGCTGAAATACAGCGCCCGCTGGTGTTTGTCAAAAACAACCTTGACCAAGTTGGGGTCAAGTAGGTCAGCATTGCTTTCGGACTGAATTTTGCGTGCGAGTGTGGCAATTGGGCAATTTTCATCTCTAGCCAACACCTCCAAAGCGAGGTTGATTTGTGCTGGCGCAATGAACGGCTCATCGCCCTGCACGTTCACAATGAATTGAAAATCAGCAAATTGCGAAAGCGAGACTACCTCTGCACAGCGGTCGGTGCCGGACGGGTGCTGGTCGGAAGTCATCACCACTTGACCACCGAAGCTGGCTACGTGGTCGAAGATACGCTGGTCATCTGTGGCCACCACAACTTGGCCAAGGGCACTTTTGCTGGCTTGCTCATACACCCGCTGCACCATCGTTTTGCCGCCAATGTCCACCAAGGGTTTGCCCGGAAAACGGGTGGATGCAAAGCGGGCAGGTATGATACCGAGCGAATTCGTAATTTTGCGCATGAAATGACGGATAACGGTGGACGACTGCAAAGGTAGTCGTCCACCGGCCACCGTCCACCGTTAAAAAAATGAGAAAACTTGCGTTAACCCTGACTGGCGTTGCATTCTGCCTATCCCTATTTGCCACGGGCGACAGCCTGAACTACCTCACGGCGAAAGATACCATTTTCCTGAAACTGGATGAATTTGGCCACAGCATTTTCAGCCATCAACTGACCAAGGGGCAGACGATGTACTCCCTCGCCAAGTTCTACGGCATCAAGCTGGATATCTTGTACAATTTCAACACCGACCTGCCCACCGATGGTACGGTGCCACCCAACCAATCCATCAACGTCGTTGTACCCGACTCGGCCATCGTTGACTGGAAAATGGCTTGGCCACGCAAGCAATTTGTGCCGGTTTTCTACACCGTAAAACAGGGCGAAACGTTGTACAAAATCGCAAAAACCTATTTTGGGTTGAACCCGGATACATTAATGGCCCGGCTCTATTTGAAAGACCCGGCAGTCAAAACAGGCCAGCGTTTGCAAATCGGTTGGCTGAGCACAAAAGGCATCCCGGAGGCCATTCAAGCCGTCAACCGCAACCCGCTCGGACTCCGAATGCAAGCGCTCCAGCAGGCTTTCAATGGTGAAAAATTAGTGAAAAAGACCCGCTTCCAGAATGGTGCAGCTTATTGGCAGCGGGAGAAAAAAGGTGGAAACGATTATTTTGCCCTGCACCGACATGCCCCGGTTGGGTCGGTCATCCAAGTGACCAACCCCCTCCGCAAAAAGACGATTTACGCAAAAGTCATTGCACCGATACCCGACCAAGCTTACGGAGACGACATCGTGGTGGTGCTCTCGCCCTCCGTTGCAAAGCTGTTGGGAGCCAAAGACCCGAAGTTTTTTGTGGAAATCAAGTATTTCGAGTATGTGAGGGAATGATTGTATTTATGTGCTTGGGTATTTGCGGAATAACTGACATAAAGAATTGACTTTCAAGCACTTAAAAACACAATCTCACAAATGAAAACAACTACTCCATGCACTACAATTTCAAAAAAGACCTCGCCGATGGCAAAGCCGCTGAAGAGGAAGTCAAACAGCTGCTCATCGCTCGCCTCAATCTCGCCGAAAGCGACATAGAACACTCATCATCAAAGGGTTACGACCTAAAAATCATCCCCAAGAACTGGACGTTTGAGGTAAAAAATGACCTCATGGCTCACCAAACGGGCAACGTCGCCATTGAATACGAAAGCCGAGGAAAACCCACTGCCCTTGCCGCCACCACTGCCGATTTTTGGGTGTACAAATTTGCGGGCAGCTTCTTTGCTTTCAGAACGGAAACCTTGAAAAGAAAACTTTTTGAGGAAAAACAATTTTTCAAGGCTGTCTCGGGCGGCGACGCGGGTAGCAACACAAAAATGTTTCTGGTGAAAGTGGAGGAGTTCAAAAAATGGGGAAAAGAACTCTGAAAAATAAAAAAACACCTTGCAAAGACTTTGATTGGCAGCCTTTCTCAACCATTCAGCAGATCTGTATTCTTTGGTTGCAATATTTGGCCCAACCTGGAAACCACTTTTTTGTTTATTCGCTGTCTATCTTTGACAAACCACTGGGCGACTTTAGGGTTTTCGATTGTTAACCTACGACAGCACCGCAGTGGAAATAATTGTAAAATGCTGCTAATCAAATTGATATTCACTTTTTTATTGGCGTTCGGCCAACCCACGGAAGCCGAACATGACTTCAAAATGAGCGTGACGGAAGTCATTTATAAAACAGAGACAAAGGTGTTCGAAGTGAAGTTTTACCTGTTCACCGACGACCTGACGGCCACGCTCACAGGCGACCCACTAGCCCCTCTTCCTGCCCAAACGAACATCAGCAATTACATTTTGAAGCATTTTGAACTCAGCGTCAACGGTAGCAAACAGGTGCTCACTTTTCAGTCCATCCACCAGAAAAACGACCAAGTGCTGGCGACTTTTTCCACACCTGTTTTTGCCCAAAAAATAAAGAAAATCAACGTAAAGAACGCCCTGCTTATCGAGAAATTTAAGGAGCAAACGAACATGGTGTATGCCCTGCTGCCCGGCAAAGGGCGGGAAACGGAGCTGCTGAATGCGGGGGATGTAGAGGGGGAGTTTGAGTTTTGACTCACGATTTACGATTGGGGCCATGGTTGAAGCAGTCTCCCCAATCGTAAGTCGTAAATCGTAAATTTTGAAATCAACGCAATGAAATCCATATACACTTTCACATTCCTCCTCGTAGCGGGCCTCCTTTCCGCCCAGGTCAAATCCAACCACGGCAACAAGTTCGAGCAGCTCGAACATGTGCTGCCTGACCCGACACCCTACCGGGGTGTGGACGGGGCACCGGGGCCGGAGTACTGGCAGCAGCGCTGTGACTACAAAATTGACTGCACGCTGGACACCGAAAACCAGCGCCTCAGCGGTACGGAAACCATTACTTACTACAACCAGTCGCCGCACACGCTGACCTACCTCTGGCTGCAACTCGACGAGAATCAGCACCAAGGCCACAATGACATGCACCACTTCAACGGCAGCAGCATGGAGCAGGTGATGGACGAGCGGGCACTCTACATGATGGAGCAGTGGAAAGACCTGACCGAGTACGGCCACAACATCGAGGCGATAACCGACGCCAGCGGCAAGCCACTCAAATACACCATCAATCAGACGATGATGAAGGTTGACCTGCCGAAAAAGCTGTTGCCCGGCGAGGCTTTCAGCTTCAACGTGAAATGGAACTACAAGCTCGTTGACCGCATCAAAGGCCCTTGGGGGCGAGGCGGTTACGAGTATTTCGAGAAGGACGGCAACTATATTTTTACCATAAGCCAATGGTATCCAAGGCTTTGCGTGTACAGTGACGTGACGGGATGGCAGCACAAGCAGTTTACCGGACGGGGCGAGTTTGCGCTCACCTTCGGCAACTTCGAGGTGAAAATGACACTGCCCGACGACTATATGATTGCCTCGACTGGCGAGTGCCAGAACTACGAGCAGATGCTGACCAAAGACCAGTTCAGCCGTTGGAAAAAGGCGCAAACTGCCTCGGAACCGATGGAAATCGTGACGTTGGAGGAGGCTAAAAAGACCGAAGCCAGCAAGAAAAGCAAGCAACTGAAAACTTGGCACTACAAAGCCGAAAACGTGCGTGACTTCGCTTGGGGGGCCAGCCGAAAGTTTGTCTGGGACGCCATGCCGCACTACAACGAGGACGGCAAAAAGGCCATGTGCATGAGCTATTATCCGAAGGAATCCTACCCGATTTACAGCCGCTACTCCACCCGTGCGGTGGCGCACACACTGAAAACGTATTCCAAATATTCCATTCCGTACCCGTATCCGGTGGCCATCAGCGTCGAGGCATCGAGCGGCATGGAGTACCCGATGATCTGCTTCAACTTCGGTCGGGCTGAGGAGGACGGCACCTACACCGAACAGGCAAAACTTGGTGCCATCGGCGTCATCATTCACGAGGTAGGGCACAACTATTTCCCCATGATAATCAACAGCGACGAGCGCCAGTGGTCTTGGATGGACGAAGGATTGAACACTTTCATCCAAACGCTGGCACAAGCTGAGTTCGACAACAACTGGAATTTGCGCCGAGGCCCGGCGCACACCATCACGGGCTACATGGCGTCGCCAACAGACCAGTTGGAGCCCATCATGACCAACTCGGACAACATCGTTGAGTTTGGGTTGAACGCTTACGCAAAACCAGCGGCGGGCCTCAACATCCTGCGGGAGACCATCATGGGCCGTGAGCTGTTCGATGCTGCGTTCAAGGAATACTGCCAGCGTTGGGCCTTCAAGCACCCCACCCCAGCTGATTTCTTCCGCTCGATGGAGGATGCCAGCGGCGTTGACCTCGACTGGTTTTGGCGGGGTTGGTTCTATGAGATTGAACCCGTGGACATCTCGCTGGACAGCATCGCTTGGCTGAAAGTGGACATGGAAAACAACCCGCAACCCAAAGAAATAACCAACACCAACAAGGCCGAAAAACCCTTCGACGACATCTCCAAAATTCGAAACCGGGAGTCGGGGATGCAATTCGCCGTGGAAGCCGACCCCGACCTCGTTGATTTTTACACGACCTACCGCCCGTGGGAAACCACAGACTCCGTTTTGACCCAAAAAATGGTGCTCTACGACGAGGTTTTTGACAAAAAGACCAAGGAGCAAAAATTTGGCAAAAAGAACTACTATAAGCTGCGGTTCACGAACAAGGGCGGCATGGTGATGCCCATCATTCTGGAATGGACTTTCGAGGACGGCACGAAGGAAGTGGAGCGCATCCCTGCTGAAATATGGCGCAAGAACGAGAACGCCGTGACCAAGGTTTTTGTCAAGGAAAAACAGGTGAAATCCGTCAAGCTCGACCCCTACCGGGAGACCGCCGACATTGATGAAAAGAACAACACAAAGCCGATGCCGACGGAGCCAAAACTGTTTCAGGTGTTTAAAAAGCACAAGGAAGAACCAGTGAAAAACCCGATGCAACGGGCTAAGGTAAAGCCGTAATTGACCAACATAAATTTGAATTAAATGAAATTTAAGCTGCTGTTTGCCACAATTTTATTGGGTACTTCGCTCTTCTCCCAAACGCCCAACGGCTGGCCCATCTTCGAACAGGTTGAGTTTGGCAAGAAGTTTTTCAAGACCTACGGCATGTTCATGACCTGGCCGAAGGATTTCGACAACATTCGCCAGTGGGAGGGCAAGGTGGTTATGCTGTCCGGCTACATCATCCCCACTGCCGATGCGCCGGGTTACGAGGGGCTGATTTTGTCCAAATTCACCTACACCCAGTGCTTTTTTTGTGGCAAAGCAGGGCTGGCCAGCGTGGCCGAAGTGGTGAAGAAAAAGCCGCTGAAAGATTACAAAATTGACCGGCCGTACGTGTTCAAGGGCAAGCTCAAGCTGAACGAAGACGACCCCGACCGGCTGATTTTCATCCTGACAGATGCGGAATTAATGGAAATGTGAGCAAGAAAAAAGGCAGGTGGAAGTTCCACCTGCCTTTTTTCTTGGCGTCATTTTGCCACCAATTGCAAAGCAATCTGGTGGTTGGGGGCCATGTCTGGCGGGGTGTTGTCGGGTTTTGTGATGGTGGTCGTCAAATTGGTGGGAGGCACGCCGAGGCCGATGAGTGTTGCTTTGATGACCGCTACCCGCTCGTAGTCGACTTTTGAAACACCAGTTTTCCCTGCCGCTGGATTGATGCCGATTTTGAATTGTGTGCTTGGATAGCATTTCACAATCTGGGCGATGTTGTTCAATTGTTGAGCCGACTGCGGCATGACCAATTTTGATGTACCCGATTCAAATGAAACTAAGTTCAAGTCGTACCAAGTCTGGTTCAACGTCCCCGATTTGTCCTCCACATGCGCCAGCAGTTTGGCTTCCATGCCATTTTCCGCAAAGCTGACCACTGAGCCGCAGTGCAGCTTTTTCACAACTGTCTTGCCGGATTTCGAATTAGATGGGTTGTTTGTTGGAGCAGCAGTCGGTTCTGTTTGCTGCTGAGTAGCCGTCGTGTCAACACTGGCTACTGCGGCGGCCAAAGTGTCGGCAGTTGGAGCTGGATTAGCGGCATTTGAGGTTTGACTTGGGTCGTTTTTACAACCAAAATCAAAACAAGCGAACGCAATCATGGCAACAATGACTGCCATTTTTGAGGAGTTAGCGCGATTTTTGACAAAAAAAAGGTCGAATTTCATGTGTTTGCAGTTATTGAAAAACTGGCTCAAAATTAATCCAGCCACACCAAAAGTAGGATGCCAAGGGCATAGGCACCTAGAAAAAATGCCGCCATTTTTCGTTCCCGCAGTTTAAGCCGGTTCAGGTCAAGTTCTTTTTTCTTGAACAACCTCAGCTTGTTGCCAGTGAGGATGAGCTGGAACATGACCGCCGCAATCAGGGCGTAGGCAAGCAAGTAGATTTTGTCCATGAGCACCATGTATCCAACATCGGGCAGCGCATCGGAGTAGCTCTGCTGAAGGAAAACAGCAGTGAGCAAACTGCCCACAGGCAGGCTAATGCGGGCATCCACATAGCTGGGAAAAAACAGCAGCGCCCCCAGTGCCGCCAAGATGACGATGGTGAGCGGCAGCAGGAGTTTCAGCACAAAATAGCTCACCGGACGAGTGATGGTGAATCGAAAAACAAAATCGGAGAAATTGGTAGCAGGGAAATCTGGGTTGCCGAAGTCCGTACCGTAGTTGTGCGTGGTGGTCAGCAACTCGGCACCGAGCAAATTCCATCCTGCCAGCGCCAATTCTGGGCGGTAAAAAATAGGCGCTGAGGTACTGTCCTTCACGAAAACCACGGCATTGGCGGGGAAGTCAGGGTGCTCCACATGGATTTCCAGCTTGTGGTTGTCCAACGGAAAGCGCTCCAACTCAAAGGGGTGGAAAAAGCGTCCCTCCACCCGAAAACCTTGGTAGTTCCAGCCGCCGTCGAGTGTGATGATGCTGTCTTCGAATGTCTCTTGCGTCATGCCCCATTTCTCCACCATGTTCACGAACTCGATGCCCGTCGGGTCAATCTCGCCTTTCCATTTGAACCAGATGTAGAAGTCGGCGTAGAAACTGTGCTCGTCCAAGTTGAGGTCGTACAGGTTCATCAGGTAAACCCCCGTGAGCACCTGCTGAGGCTCCTGCGCCTTGAGCAAGGATGGCCAGAAGCCCCACAAAACCAGCAAAATTTGGACAATTCGCTTCATTTTGATTGCTGTAAATCCCGTCAAATCTTCACCACTTTCCAGACCGAGCTGCTCCCGTCCATTTTGACCGTGAGGAAATAAACCCCGGTGTTCAGGTCGGCGATGTCAAATTGTGTGAGTTCATTTTGCGAAGCGAGCCAAGTTTTTGACCTGACCTGCTTGCCCGTGATGTCGCAGAGTTGCAGCTCCACCATTTTCGCAGTGTGGAGGTCAAGCCGCACGTTGACCGATTCGCTGGTCGGGTTGGGGTAAACGGCCACGTTTTCCGGCAGTTTCCGGTCGCCGTTTATGCCACTGACACCGTTGCTGGTCACTTCGATGGTGTCCAGTGCAAACGAGGTGCAGCCATCGAGGCTCGTGATGGCGAGGCTCACCACGTACACGCCCGGCTCCGTGTAACTGTGCTCCGGGCTTTCCAAATTGCTGCCCGTGCCGTCGCCGAAGTTCCAGTCGAAGCTGGCCACGTTGTCAGTGCTGGTGTTTGTAAATTGGACGGATTGATTGTCCGTCAAATCAATACTGTCGGTGGAGACGCTGAACGAAGCCCCGGGCATACTGCCAGCCGGATTCACGGGCACGATGACGGCAGTGCGCTCGCAAGGTTCTGGTATCTCGATTTGCCAGTCGTAAAAATAGTAGTAAGCATCGTTGGCGCCATCGGTCGTACCCGTGATCCTGACGAGGCCCGGCTGCTCGATGGGGAAGCTGATGCCCGTGGTGTTGGAGTAAAGCGGCTTGCCGCCAGTCCTGATGAGGCGTAAACCATTGCCAGCAGGCACTTCCCAATTCAAATTGAGCACAAACTCGCCCACTTGGTTTACGTTGAGGATAGCATGTTCTATTTCCTCGCCCTCGTCGTCGTAGAGCTGGATTTGGCGCAAGCCAGTTTGCTCCGCAAAAACCTTGACGGACTTGAGCTTAAACGCCCTTTCAGCGTTGAAAACAAGGCCCTCGTCTTCGTCGAAAATGGCGTTGGGAGAGGTGTTTTTGTCCACCAAACCCGCTGGAATCACGTAGTGCGCCTCGGCAAAAAAAGTATCTGTCTGAAGCATCGCAGGGGTCGTGAAAACAGTGCCTTGACCTACCACCTCACCACCAAATTGCGCATCGTACCATCTCACCGTTGCGTAGCCGGGGCCATCGTAATTGGCCCGGAGCAACACCTGCTCACCTTCGCAAGCTGCTGCACTGCCTTCGGCCTGTGCGTCGAGACGCAGACGGGAAAGCACTTCCACACTTTTTTCAAAAACATCGTTCAGGGGCCGCTCGTCTGCGACACCGTTGGGGTTGGAAAGGCTAACCCGCAGGCGGTAGTTGCCTTCGGCAACGGACAGGGTGGGCAAATTGATTTTTGCACGCTCCTTCTGTGCCAAGCTACCCGTCCAGGTGATGCTGTTGCTTGCGCTGCCCACCTCGTAATTAATCGTAAACGTGGTCAGGGTATCGGAGCCGCCATTTTCAACGAACAAAATGGGCGAAACCTCCTCCTCGCAAGCCACGCCCGGCAGCTGCATGTCCACCACCAGCACGTCGTTGGCGACATGTGGTGACACAGGCACGTGCCCCTGCGCCACAAGGTAGTTGAAGGCATCCAGCACGTTGATGACGCCCATGCCGAAAGTATTGTCCTCGCCCGGTTGGCCGAGGTCGTGAGCGGTGTAGTACAACGCAAGTTTGAATTCCTTGCCTGGCAGGTATGGGAAGGCTTCTTTCAGCAACAAAATAGCACCGGAGACGTGCGGCGAAGCCATCGAAGTGCCGCTGAGCAGGCCATAGCCGTCGGGCAGGCAAGAGCGCACGTCCACACCGGGTGCCGACACTTCCGGCTTGATGAGCAGCGAGCTGTCCGAAGTCGTGCAATGTGACGGCCCACGGCTCGAAAAGTTGGCGATTGGCAGGCTTGCCGAGTTGCCATTCAGTGCGCCCACCGTGAAAGCATTAACCAAATTGAGGTTGATGTTGTGCGGCTGGGTGATGGTGCCCACTTCAGGCCCCGCATTTCCGGCGGAATAAACCACCGCGATACCGGCGGCCTCCATCGCTTCGGAAACAGGGATGTAAACACTGAAGCAGTCCAGCGTATCGAGGCTGGGGTCGTACCAAGAATTGTTGATGATGTCGGGAATGTCGTCAGAGGTAGCGGGGTTGCCGTCGGGGTCGAGCGACCACTGGAAGGCGGCCACGTTGTCCTCGGTGCCGAGGCCGCAGAGGATAGCGGCACCAATCCACTGGGCATTGAATGCCACACCGATGGTGTCGTTGGTCAAGCGCTCCAGACCGACGATGGTTCCGTTCACGTGCGTGCCGTGGTAGCCGCAGTCGAATGGCTCCGTGTTGAGTTCTTGGCCCTGAACGTCTTCGTCGTAATTGAAAAAGGAAGCGCTCGTCGGGGCATAAAAACCACGGTATTTGGTAGCGTAAGCTGGCACGTCGGGGTCAACGCCTGTGTCGTTGGTAAAGGCCAACTGCCCGTAACCGGTGTAGCCCATCGCCCAAAGGGCCGGAGCACCGATGACGCTCAATCCGATTTCACGGCCACCGGGCGCTGCAACTGGCGGCGCTGGTGTCATGGCCACGGACTCCATTTCCAACTTACCGTTCAAGCCAATCCACGCGACATCGGGGCGACGGCTCAGTTCGGCTACCAGTTCGGTTTTCATTTCCG
>CAYTZS010000082.1:0-21314 GCA_964442355.1 uncultured Saprospiraceae bacterium
GTGGTAAAAAAAGTGCCCCTGTTGCTCCACCTGCTCCCCCTACAATTGAGCCAACCCCCACCGAAGAACAACGCCCCACAGCGAGAAGGATGTCGCCGGGCTATACTGGCGGGCAACAACGTGGTGATGATTACTCCCCAGACAGACCTCGACGCGACCGCGATGGTGGTATTCGTGGCGACCGCGACGGTGTAAGGGGCATCGAAAGGGATCGCGACTTTCGGGACCGCGATAGCCGTGACCCACGCGACCGAGACCGCGATTTGCGCACCGACCGTCCATCTCGTGAAATTCGTGACCCAAGGGAAAGAGACAGGCGCGAACGTGACCCTAGAGAGCGTGTGGGCCCTGACTACAGTGGCCGAGCAGAACGTTTAATAACTCCCCCGCCACCGAAGCCGCCAGTCCGACTTGATTCAATTGACGAGGATGACGATTTTGAAGATGTTGAAATGGAAGACGAAATGGAAATGGTGGTAAACAGGCCCAGCAGCACCAGCAATGTGGACACCGACATTATAGTTGATGCCCCGTTTGTACCGGATGATGAGCCAGTTTACGACACCCGTCCCAGCTCCCGTAGCGAGCAGTTTGACATCGAGCTCGATGGCATCATCGAGGGTGAAGGCATTTTAGAAATGATGCCCGATGGCTACGGCTTCCTGCGCTCAGCCGATTACAACTACTTAACTTCCCCCGACGACATCTACGTTTCTCCTTCGCAAATTAAGCTGTTTGGCTTGCGCACGGGCGACACGGTGAAGGGTGCCATTCGCCCCCCGAAGGAAGGTGAAAAATACTTTGCGCTGCTGCGCGTCTCCAAAATCAACGGTCTTGACCCCAAAGACATCCGCGATCGGGTGCCGTTTGATTACCTCACGCCGCTATTCCCGCAAGAGAAATACAATCTGTGCATCTCGCCAACGGGCCGTGATTACAGCACCCGAACGATTGACATGTTTACCCCGATAGGCAAGGGGCAACGGGGTCTCATCGTGGCGCAGCCGAAGACTGGTAAAACATTCTTGTTGAAGGACGTAGCCAACGCCATCGCCAAGAATCACCCGGAGAGCTATATCATCGTGCTGCTCGTTGACGAGCGCCCTGAGGAGGTGACGGACTTCAAGCGCAGTGTGAACGCCGAGGTAGTGGCTTCTACCTTCGATGAGCCAGCCGAAAACCACGTTCGCGTGGCAGGCATCGTTTTGGAGAAAGCCAAGCGCTTAGTTGAGTGCGGCCACGATGTGGTCATTCTGCTCGACTCCATCACCCGTTTGGCCCGTGCCTACAACACCGTGGCACCTGCCAGTGGCAAGGTACTCTCTGGTGGTGTGGAGGCCAATGCCCTGCACAAGCCCAAGAAATTCTTCGGTGCGGCTCGTAACATTGAAGGTGGCGGCTCGCTGACCATCCTCGCTACGGCCCTGATTGACACAGGTTCAAAAATGGACGGCGTCATTTTCGAGGAATTCAAAGGTACTGGCAACATGGAGCTTCAGCTCGACCGCACGTTGGCGAACCGCCGCCTTTACCCGGCAGTCGACCTCACCAAGTCGAGCACCCGTCGCGACGACCTGCTTTTCGACCGTGATACCCTTCAGCGTTTGTTCATCCTGCGCAAGCACCTTTCGGACATGAAGCCGGAGGAGGCAATGGAGTTCTTGCTAAAGCACATGCAGAATACCCGCAGCAACGAGGAGTTCCTCGCATCCATGAATGGATAATTCTAGGGCAAACTTTGCCTTTTGACATAGAGCGGTTTTTGGTTGTTTTGCCAAAAACCGCTCTTTTTTTTTGGCCGCTTCGCCATGCTGAGCGAGCTTTGCGAAGCAACAAAGCATCAAAAATGACGACAATAGAAAAACTGCAAAACCTTCGGAAGGCCATGTTGGAACATGGGCTGGTAGCCTACATCGTTCCTTCGGCTGACCCGCACCAGGGCGAATACGTGGCCGACCATTGGAAATCTAGGCCGTGGTTATCGGGGTTCACTGGCTCAGCGGGCACTTTGGTGGTCACTGCCGACCATGCCGGGCTTTGGACGGACAGCCGCTATTTCATCCAAGCGGAGTCGCAACTGGCAGGAAGCAGCATCACCTTGCACAAACTCGGTGTACCCCACACCCCAGAGCATTTGGAATGGCTCACTGAAAGCCTACCCGCTGGCAGCAAAGTTGGACTAGATGGAAGGCTGTTCTCGGTAGGGCAGATACGACGAATGGCAAAGCTTTTCCACGCAAAAAAAATCGAGCTAGAGACCAATATTGACTTGATTGAAAAAACCTGGACAACTCGACCGCCACTGCCGCAAAGTCCAATTTTTGAACACGATGTCCGCTTTGCTGGCTCAACAAGGCAGGAGAAATTGGCCAAGGTGCGAAAGAAAATGGGCCGGGTAGATTTCCATCTTGTTTCTACCCTCGATGATGTAGCTTGGCTGTTCAACCTGCGAGGTCGTGACGTAGAATGCAATCCTGTTTTCTACGCTTTTGCTGTTGTGGGCACGGATGCAGCTTGGCTGTTCATCGAAAATAGCAAAGTGCCTACTCAGCTTAAGGCCGAACTGAACCAAGACGGCGTGCTCGTGATGCCCTACGATGGGCTAGAAGACTTTTTGGGGAAAATGAGCGAGAGCCAAACCGTGCTGCTCGACTTGGCAACCACCAACAACCAAAACTTCAACGCCATCCCATCTGGCAGTGTCGTCGAAGGCGAAAATATGGTAGCGGAGCTGAAGGCCATCAAAAATCCAACAGAAATAGCTCTTCTGAAAAAAACGATGGCCCGAGATGGGGCCGCATTGGTACGGATTTTCCGCTGGCTGGAAAAGACCCTCTCCGAGCGACCAGTGCCAGAGGCGGAGGTCGCTGAGCGATTGACCGGTTTCCGCAACGATTTGGAGAACTATTTTGGCGACAGCTTCGATGCCATCGTTGGGTACAACGGAAATGGTGCCATCGTACACTATCGTCCCGAATACGGTACTTGCGCCAATATTGAGCCACACGGCCTGCTGCTGCTCGACTCGGGCGGCCAGTACACTGACGGGACTACCGACATCACCCGTACCATCGCACTTTCGGCACCAACGGATGCTCAAAAAACAGATTTCACCCTCGTGCTAAAGGGTGTTCTTGGGCTTTCGATGGCCCGTTTTCCGAAAGGGACAAACGGCATACAGTTGGACACCTTGGCACGATCGCCCATTTGGCAGCACCATCTGAACTTTGGGCATGGCGTTGGGCATGGCGTCGGATTCTTCCTGAATGTACATGAAGGGCCTCACGGTTTTTCGCCCGTGGCCAACTCTCCGAGGTCGGCGAAGGCTGTGGAGCCGGGTACGGTTACTTCCAACGAACCGGGCATCTACAAAGCTGGCCAGTACGGCATCCGCACGGAAAATCTCATCCTTTGCGTGGAGGATGTTGAGAACGAATTTGGGAAGTTCTACCGATTCGAAACGCTGACGCTTTTCCCGATAGACTTAACTTTGGTAGATGAGAAGCTGCTTACCGAGGCTGAGACGAATTGGGTAAATGCTTACCACGAGGAGTGCTTCGAACTAATTTCGCCTCATTTGAACGAAGCAGAAAAGGATTGGCTCCGGCAAAAATGTGGTAAACTGTAACGAAAAAGGGATTGAGCGGCCGCTCAATCCCTTTTTCGTTAGCCAGTAACGCTTAGGATTTTTATTTCTACCCGTTGGTTGCGTTTTCGCCCAGTAGGGGTCGAGTTGGTGTCAATGGGGTTTCTTTTCCCATACCCCTTGTACTGAAGCCGTTTTCGGGTGATGCCTTTTGAAGCTAGGTAATCCACGATGGCTTTGGCCCTTTCGGTGGATAGCCTGTCACAATATTCATGTGCGGGTGTGCCGTTCGTGTGCCCACCAATTTCCACGACAACGTTGGGGTTGGAAGAAAGGAAGTTGTAAACCTCGGTCAGCACCGGCAACGAACTTTTTGTGATGGTCGAGCTATCGGCAGGGAAGTAAAGCTGGTCAATACGGATGGTTTGTCCTTTTGTCAGCTTGGTGGGGTCTTCCAGTTCCTTCAAAATAACTGGTGGTTTCTTGACGACAGGGGTATCGGTTTTAGGTTTGGCAGGAGTTGGGGGTTTGGGGCCAGGCTTTGGTTTGTCATCAATTGCGGCTACTTCAGGCGTCGTAATGGTACACGGTACGGGCAATATGTCAGAAGCATTGTCGAGTAGTAGATTGCCGTTGTATGGAAATGGCGTTGGTGTTTTGTAGAAAGCTTCAAAAACGAGATAAGTAATGTTTTGCTTTGGCTCGAAGCGGAAGTTGTAGCCCAACCAGCGAGTGTTCACCACCAGAGCGCTCTCCGCCAAAAGTTCCATGCGGCTGCAGTAGCTGGTGCCTCCCCAAATGCGAAGCTTGGCTGGGGTTGCATAGTTCATCGGCTGGTTGTTGACCCTGCTGGGGCTAACATAAATCTCTGAACGGGCAAGCGACATGCTGAACTCATAGCATTTGCCAGTTTGCAATGGTGAACTTAGGCGCTGAGAAACCATCTCCCAAGTATCGTTGTCACGGACAACCAACCCGACGTAGGTCTTGCCATGTGCCGCTTCCTTGGTTACTTGGAAAGCACCTTCTCCATCCTTTGGGTGTACGTCTGGCGGAGATTCGCCGGGAAAGCCACAGTCGTACCAGCCATCGGGGAGTTTGCCGGAATTCCCTCCCTCACCTGGCGACCCCTCGAAAGAAGGATTTACAAGGCGAATTGGCTCGTCTTGCGCATTGGTGCGAGAGGCAACCAACAAAATCGGGAAGAACAACAGAAAAATCGAACGTTTCATGGTTCGCTTATTTATTCAAAACTAAATTCAGAGGTTTCTAACGTGGCAAAGGGTGGATTAGTTTGCCGCAGTTGTTAGGATAGTTTTAAAAACAGTATTTTATCAAAAAAGCTGCTTAATTAAGGTTCAAATCGCTGAAAATGTTCGAGTCTCGCAGAAAATGCAGTGGCCGAACTGAATCTAAAGTTCGGCCACTGCGATGTATTATTTGAAAGCGTTCAGTCCCGTAACATCCATGCCTGTGATGAGCAGGTGGATATCGTGGGTGCCCTCGTAGGTCAGTACTGTTTCGAGGTTCATCATGTGGCGCATGATGGGGTACTCGTTGGTGATGCCCATGCCGCCGAGTATCTGGCGGGCCTCCCGAGCTACGGTCAGTGCCATGTGTACGTTGTTGCGTTTGGCCATCGAGATTTGAGCGGGTGTTGCCTTGCCTGCATTTGCCAACGTGCCCAATCGCCATGCCAGCAACTGAGCCTTGGTGATTTCGGTAATCATCTCCGCCAATTTCTTCTGAGTCAACTGGAACCCACCAATCGGGCGGTCGAACTGGATACGCTCTTGTGAGTAGCGAAGTGCCGTGTCGTAGCAGTCGAGCGCAGCACCGATGGTACCCCAAGCGATGCCGTAGCGGGCCTTGGAAAGGCAGCCAAGTGGGCCTTTCATGCCCTGTACGTTTGGCAATACGTTTTTCTTTGGTACACGTACATCTTCGAAAATAAGTTCGCCAGTGATGGATGCCCGAAGTGACCACTTTCCGTGGATTTCAGGTGCAGAGAAGCCAGGCATGTCCTTTTCGACGATGAGGCCACGGATAACTCCCTGTTCGTCCCTTGCCCAAACAACGGCGACGTCGGCAACAGGGGAGTTGGTTATCCACATTTTTGCGCCATTAAGGATGTAGGCATCGCCATCGTCCTTGATGTTGGTAATCATGCCTGCGGGATTGGAGCCATGGTCGGGCTCAGTCAGGCCAAAGCAGCCGATGTACTCGCCACTTGCCAGCTTGGGCAGGTATTGGCGGCGCTGCTCCTCAGAGCCGTACTTGTAAATAGGGTACATCACCAAAGAACCTTGGACGGAGGCCATGGAGCGCACCCCAGAGTCGCCCCGTTCTAGTTCTTGCATGATGATGCCGTAGGCAATCTCGTCCATGCCGCCGCAACCGTACTCGGCGGGCAAACTTGGGCCGAATGCGCCAATTTCAGCAAGCCCCTTGAAGAGGTGCTTTGGACATTCCGCCTTGTCGGCGTATTCTTCAATGATGGGAGAAACCTCTGATTTTACCCAAGCCCGAACGGCCTCACGGGCCAGCAGGTGTTCTTCGCTCAAAAGTTCGTCCACCCCGTAATAGTCGTGGTACTGGTAACGGTCTTCTTTCGCTTTTTTGGCAAATGTGGCAGTGCCGTTGCTGGTGTTGTGCATAATATATTAATGTATGAATGATCGGAAGGCGAGAAGCAGATGGATGTTCTTCAACTTGCCATCTTCCGATACAGGTTAGGGTATCTAATTTGCGGCGCAAAAATACGTAAATGGCCCAACAGTTACCAGAACACTACGTGTTATGCGCAAGGAGAGGATGCAAACTTTTCCTAATTTTACCAACATTTTCACCTGTTCAACAAAAAGCAAGGTTCAATGGCATTGATAGCACTGGAAGGGATGCATTTTTATGCTTACCACGGATTCTACGAGGAGGAGCAAGTCATCGGCAACGACTATGTCGTAGATGTGTACATTGACACCGTTTTCACAAAAGCTGCCATTGATGACGACCTATACCAGACCATCAACTATGAGACGGTTTATCTGATTTGCGAAGCGGCCATGCGCAAGAACTCAAAGCTGCTGGAGGCCGTGGCCAATCGGATTGCACTTGGCATTAAGCACCAGTTTAAGATTGTAAAAGAACTGAAAGTAAGGGTGAAAAAACTGAATCCACCCCTCGGAGGTAGGGTGGATGCGGCCTTTGTGGAAGTGGAAGGCGAGTACACCAAAAAATGCGCCCGATGTGACAAGCCCCTCCTCTGTTACGGCGACAAAACCTGCTGGTGCATGGAAACCCAACTTTTTCAAAAAACGCTTGAACAGCTCAAGAGTCATTTCGGTGACAAGTGCCTTTGTAAGGACTGCTTGGAGTTTTATGCCAAATAGCCTCCGAAAAGAAAATAACGTTTTGATAAGTTAATCAAGGTGCCGTTAGCCGTTTAAAGGAGGATACAATTTTTCACACCAAACAAACAATGTAATGATAAAGAAAATGCTGGTCGTACTGCTCTGCTTCACGCTCGCTTCCTGTGACCCCGCCGCATTGCAGCGCACACTCGAAACAATTGCAAACTCAACGGAGCTCTCCACAGCTGAAGTATCGTCAGGCTTGAAGGAGGCGCTCGAAATCGGGATTGGCAAAGGCTCTGAAGCACTCGCCAAAAGGGATGGCTACTACAAAAGTGCTTACAAAATACTGCTGCCACCAGAAGCTCGCAAGGTAGCCGACAAGCTGCGCAACGTACCCGGGTTTACGAATGTGGAAGACAAGCTGTTGGAAAAAATAAATCGGGGCGCTGAGGATGCAGCAAAGAAGGCCAAACCGATTTTCGTGAGCGCTATCCGTCAAATGTCCTTCTCTGATGCCATGAATATCCTGATGGGCGAAAAAAACGCTGCCACCAGCTACCTTAACCGTACAACTTCCGAAGCGCTGTACAAGGAGTTTAACCCAGTCATCGTGCAATCGTTGGACAAGTTTGATGCACGCAAGTATTGGGCAGATGCAGTGAATGCCTACAATAAGATACCCTTTGTGGAGAAGGCCAACCCAGACTTAGATGATTATGTAACAAAACAAGCGCTAAACGGCCTGTTTAGCATGGTGGGGGAAGAAGAGCTGAACATACGCACTAATATTGCCGCACGCACATCAGATTTGCTGAAGAAGGTCTTTGCCAAGCAAGACAAAAAATAAACTACGAAATTAAGCGTGAGCAGTTGGCAGTCAAGACCGCTGCATTTTGGTCTTGTCTGCCAACTGTTTGACTGCCGCTGACTTATTCAGCGGGCTTTTTTTCTTCAATTTTCCGCTTGTCGTACTCCCTCATTCCTTCCTTGATTTCATCCTCTACGGAACTACGTGCACTGTTGAACTCACGGATGCCTTTTCCAATGCCCCGCATTAGTTCGGGAATCTTTTTGCCTCCGAACAACAACAGCACCACGCCCAAGATGACAAGTAACTCGGTCATGTTCAGGTTGCCGAGGAACAGAAAAATATTTGTCATGATAAAATTTTTGTGAATTGTGGTTTCGAGCCTTGCTCGAACTTGGGCAATATTTCCCCAAAACTCGCAATTCGGTTATCAAGCTTTTTCAAATCAATACAAAAGTAAGACAATTCGGTTTCTTCAAGTGTATCCGATAAAATAAGATTGGCTAGGTGAAACTTGATGTGACGCAACTTAGTCTTGAACGATTTGTGGAGGACAGTGATGGAGTAGCAATAGGCTATTTTGGAGGCTGAGTACATCGTGCTAGAACTTTGGAAAAATGTCGCAGTCATCAACTTTCATTATTTATTGAAAATTAAAATTTTGAAGTTAAATGAATAAAGTGTTGATTAAAAATGATTTATAAATAACGATAATAAAAAAATGAATTAAAATCGAATTAAAATTCATTTTGTTTAAGTTATTTGTTGAGATAATTGAACAGTTTTCATACCTTTGTTTCGACAAAAAAATCAGACTAATCAAAATAACAATATCATGTCAACCTACGAATTCAATAACAGGTTTTTCGAGCTTTCCCCTATTCTGAATGCTTTCGCTTACAACCTGACGCAGAATATGGATGACGCGAAGGATTTGTACCAAGAGACTGCATTCCGAGCAATGGCGAACCGGGACAAGTTTATGCCCGACACAAACTTCAAGGCTTGGTCATTTACCATTATGAAGAACATCTTCATCAACAACTATCGCAAGAAGACAAAGGCCAATACCATAATGGACTCAACCGACAACTTGTACTATCTCAACTCAGGGGGCAGGCAAGAAGAGAATGGTGGGGATGCAAACATATTGATTAAGGAACTTAAAGACTTGATTGAAAAACTGGATGACACCATCAAGGCGCCGTTCATGATGCACTATCAGGGATTCAAGTACCAAGAAATTGCCGACCACTTCAAACTGCCGCTGGGTACCATCAAGAGCCGGATATTTTTTGCACGTAGAGAGTTGAAAGATCAAATTAAAAAGCGCTATCGCTATGTAGAGGAGATGCTCGTCCGTGCTTAGAGTTTATAGGGATTACAGTGCGCAACTTGTATTATTAAACCAAGCACTGATACATGATGGCGTTCTAATGGTTGAACGCCATCATTTCGACCTTTCCACCACCTCCTCGTAGTACGCCTCATATTGCGGCAACACATGTCGGATATCAAATCGTTCAGCTTGTTCCAAAGCATTTTTACGGAAAGTTTGCAGGACATGGTCATCGCTCAGGATGGTAATGGCATGTTGAGCCATGGCATTCACATCGCCTACATCGCTGAGGAAGCCAGTTACGCCATGAATGTTCACTTCGGGCAAGCCACCAGCATTGGAGGAGATGACGGGAACCTCGCAAGCCATTGCCTCTAGGGCGGCCAGACCAAAACTTTCGCTTTGGGATGGAATGAAAAAAAGGTCAGAAATAGCGAGCAGCTCCTCTACTGCATCCTGTTTGCCAAGGAAGCGAATCTCATCGCAAAGGCCGATTTGGCGGCAAAGGTCTTCCATTTGGCGTCGCTCAGGACCATCGCCAATGAGCATGAGTTTGCTGGGTACGTGCCGATTTACTTTTTCAAACACTCGAATGACGTCTTCTACCCGCTTGACCTTGCGAAAATTGGAGGTGTGCGTGAGGATGCGTTCGCCGTTTGGTGCAATGGCTTTTTTGAAATGGTCCTTGTTGATTTTACGGAAGCGATCGAAGTCCACGAAATTGTAGATGACCTTGATTTCGGTGGTAATGTTGAACTTGGTCAGCGTTTCATCCCGCAAAAAGTCAGAGACTGCAGTTACACCATCCGATTTATTAATGGAAAATTCCACGACTGGCTTGAAGGCAGGGTTGTCGCCCACGAGCGTGATGTCGGTACCGTGCAAAGTGGTGATGACCGGCACGTAGCGGCCATCCTGCAACAGTATCTTTTTGGCCATGTAGGCCACTGCTGCGTGGGGTATGGCGTAATGTACGTGCAGCAAGTCTAGTTTTTCGAACTTGACTACCTCCACCAACTTGCTGGCTAGTGCTGTGTCGTAGGGGGGGTATTCAAACAAGGGGTAATCCTCGCCTGTCACCTCGTGGTAAAAAACATTTTCGTGGAAGTTGGAAAGCCTAGCCGGACGGCGGTAGGTGATGAAGTGGACTTCATGGCCCCGTTTTGCGAGTCCCATGCCCAATTCCGTGGCCACTACGCCACTGCCACCAAAAGTTGGGTAACAAACAATGCCTATTTTCATGTATCGTGCTGGTTTGCTTTGAAAAAACACTTCTAAATACACTTTGCGACGCCAAAGGTTGAGGTTAAAAAAAGGGATACCCGTGTTTTCGGGCATCCCTTTTTAAGTTAGGCAGTTTTGCGGGTGGCATTCATGGCCGTGGTGCCACCACCTACTGCGTTTTAACCACCAACTTATCTGGCTACCATTAACTTGGCGTGGTATGATTTGCCATCAGCAATAACCTGGAGTATGTACATGCCGGGTGCTTGGTCGTTCAGGTCAAGCTCTTGGTTGATGCTTGTGGCGTTCTCCTGCTGCGACTCGAACAGCACCTGGCCATTGAGGTTGAGCAGTCGGAGCTGCACGTCCATGTTTTTCAGCATTTTGATGTCCACGAATGCCGATCCAGCGGTCGGGTTGGGGTAGAGGGTGATTTCCTGCAAGCCTTCCACCTCGTCGGCACCGACGAAAGTGCCAATGTTGAAAGTCTTGAACCCGGTGCAGCCTTCTGCACTAGTGACTTGTACACTGTATGTGCCAACGGGCAGGTTGCTTGGGTCTTCCTCCACTGAAACAGTATCGCCAGCAGCGTTGGTCCAAATGAAGTCAAACGGACCCTCAGTGAACAAAACGGAGAGGTCAATGCTGCCCGTCGAATCACCTTCGAGGCTGCCGCCTACGTTGCCAAGCAGGAAGAGCGCTTCTGGGCAACCCGTGATGTTGATATTGTCGAGGTCAAGCCAGTAGTCGCCACTGCCCCAGGTGCCGAGGAACCGAACATTGATGGCATCGCCGTCAAATGCATTGAGCAGAACGGATTTTGTAGCAAAATCGGTGCTGGCCACATGGTTTGCGCTGTTGATGGTCAGCACGGTTTGCCAAGTGTCTTGGCAGTCGTCGGAGATTTGCACCTCTAGTTTGTCGCTGGCACCGAGGTCGGTTGCGGTGGTGCCTGCCGACCAGTTGACGTAGCGGTAGTCGAACTTGAGGGTGTCACCCGTTTCAATTGGGCCTACCCTGAACGTGGTGAGGTCGAAGAGCGGGTTGAAGCTGTACAGGTTTTCCCCCAGCACGTATGTGGGGTTGTTGTGGGAATTTGGTGCGAAAATAATGCCGCTGGTTGTCCAAGTGCTTGGATAGCTGTTGTCCTGAAAGTCTTCCTTCAGCGGCTTTGGATATGCCGTGATGATGAAGGTGCTGAATGTGTCATTTTTTGATTGGCTGTCGCCGTCGAGTACCGTCCATGCTTGGATGTGGTAGATGCCAGGTTCTGAAAAATCCCAAGTCGTTTCAAAAGAAATAACCTCCGTGCTGTCGTTACCAAGCACGCCTGTGAAGAGGCCATCTTGTGGTACTGGAATCGGGGCAATCTGCCCGTTTACCGCAAAATAAAACTCAAAAAGCGTTTGTGGGGCTTGGCCAAAATTAGTCAACTGGATGGTGACTTCTTCGTTTGAACCAAGGTCGCAGTCGGTGGCAGTAGGCATGGTGATGCCGCTTACGCCGAGGTCATTGAGCCAGATGGTTTTGAACATCACCGGGCCGACAGGCTTGCTGAATTCGGTGCCGCAGTCGAGCTTGATGTAGGCATTGTACCAAGAGTTTTCCGCTAGGCCGGTGAGTTGGGTGTAGCTAAGTTGGCCAACTGGCACGGTGTCCACGGTGCCAGTGCCGAGCGTGAAGCCCATTGGTCCGTACTCGATGATGTAATTGCCAAACGCCCCGGGCGAAGCCTGCCAAGCCAGTCGGGCATTATTGGCGTTCACGTCGCTCATCCAAGCGCTCAGTGGGCCGGGGCAGGTTGGGCAGGCGATGGTGATGAATGCATCGCCAATTATTGGAAATGGCCCATCGTTGAAGATGATGGTGCCGTTGGGGTCGACGATTTCGTACGAGACTTCATTGAGGAACGCTCCTGCGATAAAGGTCACTTCGATTGGAAGGTTGCTGGTTGCTACCAAGGTAAAACTAGCTTGGTCACCTGAATTGAAGGTGTAGTTGAACATGTTGCCGTTGTGCTTCACCTGCAAAGCGCATCCGTTCCAGCCATCGCCAAAGCTGTCGAATAGATTGAAAGTATATTCACAAGTAGCTCCTGGTGCGGAAGGGGTATAAGTAGTCGTGAATGTCACTGGCCCTACTGTGGTGCTGCTGCTGTCCACACCACAAACGGTTGTCACGTACACGTCGTAGTCCACGCAAGGGTTCAGTCCAACTAGGTCGGCGTCGGAGGCCGTGGTGATCATGGAAAGACCTGTTCCGAGTGGGAAGCCTGATGGCCCGTATTCTACGATCCAGTACTCAGCAACGGTCTGGTTTTGCCAGTTGACGAAAGCAGAGGTGTCTGTGAGTTGCGAGGTAGGCACCGTTATCAGGTTGACGTTGGTAGCGGGGCAGGTTGGGCAGAAGCCTAGCGCATCGTACACCACACCAGTAGGGATTGGGTTGCCGAGTGCGATGATGGTGGCGCCGTCTGGGTCGAGCAACTCGAAGCTTGGCTCAAATGCGAATGCACCAACCGTCCACGTGATGACAACGGGTTCGCCGCTGACTACTTGAAATGTTGAGGAGCCTTGGTCGCCTGCCGTCAGGGTGTGTGTTGTGGTGACACCGTTTGAGACCACAGTTAACGTGCCGCCGTTCCAGCCATCGCCGAAGGAGTCGAACATATTGATGGTGTAAGTGCAGGTAACTTGGCTCGATGCTGCTCCCGCCATGAGCAGGGCAGCCAAAAATGGCAGTATTTGCTTGAGAAGTGGGTGTCCAAACATAGTAGCGGTCATTTTCATATCATCTGTTTTAACCCGGATAAATTTTATTTTTGCGGCCCGCCCACAAGTTCCGGAGGGCTTGGGCGGGTTTGTTGAGCGCCGCTTGGGCAATGAAAGGGCAAGTTAGGTAAATTTCCAAATTCCAATGATTTGGCATCCCTTGCAATTGTTTTCGGCATGGGTTTTCGTCAGTCAGTTTGCAAACTCCTAAACCTTTTATTGGGTGCAATGTTAGGTTTTGGATTTGAGGCGATATGTGTTTAAGCGTTTGATGGATAATGTTTTACCTTCAAGGCACTCAAATCGGTGGGCACCTAAGTCCTAATTTTTAAAATGGCAATTTATTCAATCAGCGACCTGGAAAAGCTATCCGGCATCAAGAGCCATACGATACGGATATGGGAGCAACGCTACGGCATCCTTCGACCCAAACGGACGGACACAAACATCCGTTTCTACGAGGACGAAGACCTGCAGCAATTGCTCAATGTTGCCATGCTCAACAGGCACGGCTTCCGCATTTCCAAGATTGCTGAAATGTCGAAGGAAGACTTGGTGGAGCAGGTGAGCAGCGTGTCCAACGTCAAGTTTGAGTTGGATGCTCAAATTGACGTGCTTACGCTCTCGGTCATCGAGATGGACGAAATCAAGTTCGCTCGTATCTTTGACAACCACGTTGACCAACTTGGCTTAGAACGAGCCATGCTCGAAGTAATTTACCCGTTCATGGAAAAGCTGAGTCTACTCTGGCTCACTGGTTCCATCAAACCTGTGCAGGAGAATTTCATAACCCAGCTCATCCGCAACAAACTCATCGCCGCCATTGAAAAAGAGCCGCTGGTTTCCGACCGGAAGGCGCTCAAATTCATTCTCTACCTGCCAAAGGACGAGCAGCAGGAGTTGAGCATTCTGTTCATGCAGTACCTCATCAAAAAGCGTGGGTTTCAAGTGGTAAACCTTGGTGCAAACCTTGCCCTCGTTGACCTGAAGGACGCCTGCCAAATACACAAGCCTGACTACGTTTTCACCGTGCTCTCCGAGACCTTCAATCGGGAGCCTTTGCAGCGCTACCTTGAGAACCTTCAAGCCGCCGTGCCAAATAGCCACCTCTTGCTTACGGGCTACCTCATTGCCTCGCAGCACAGCTCCAAGCTAGAAAATGCTACCATCCTTCCCAGCCTTGACGA
Organism: uncultured Saprospiraceae bacterium; assembly: GCA_964442355.1. Taxonomy (GTDB): domain Bacteria; phylum Bacteroidota; class Bacteroidia; order Chitinophagales; family Saprospiraceae; genus UBA6168. The sequence continues at coordinate 14,269 of CAYTZS010000082.1, forward strand.
TACCCTTGTTTTTCTGGAGGGCTTGAAACAAGCCAAATAAAAAGCCCGCAAAAGCAGGAAAACCTGCCTTTACGGGCGCATCTATATCCAGTTGTTTTATTATTTTAAGTTGAGCTCCAGGTTGTAGTCGATACTTCACTGGCAACTCAAAAGCCGTGTTTATCTCACCAAATTCACTTCCCCTTCCAGCACTTCCGTGGAACCATCCAAAAACTCAATTTCTGCAAACCAGACGAACACCGCAGGGTTCATTGGGCTGCCATCCAACTTGCCGTTCCAACCACGGGCAGGGTCTTTCGGGTCGAAGTCGTCGTACCGGTGTACCATTTCACCCCAGCGGTCGAAAATCAGGAAAGTCTTGATGCGCTTGACGGTTGGCCCGGCATAAATCATGAACAAGTCGTTCACGTTATCGTCGTTGGGTGAAAAAGCGGTTGGTACGTAAACCGTGCTTTCGGGGCTGTCCACAAAAATGGTCAGCTCGTCGCTTTCCACACAGCCGTCCTTATACACCGTTACAGTGAAAGTCGTTTTGAACAAAGGCGTAGCCACTGGGTCGGGGCAATCCGTGCAGCTAAGCACTTCCCCATTGGTCCAGTGGATGGAGTCAAGCTCACTCAGTGGCAAGCTGGTGATGGCCGTAAGTGAAATGGATTCGCCAAATGTCACGACTGCTTGCCCGACAAGATTGGCCGTCAGGTCTACGGCGAGTGTGCCTGCTGGCTCCACCCTGAACGCAACCGAACCCGTGCAGCCCTCGGCATCCATCACCACCACTTCATAGTCACCTGCTTCGAGGAAAGGGAAGGTGTTTCCCGTCACGAACGGTGCTCCGTTGAGGGAGTAGATGTACGGATCCATGCCACCAATCACGTTGGTGACTGTTACATTGGCATCCTTGCCGTCATGCCCGCAGTGAATGGGTTCAATAACAACTTCCGGCACTGGTGAGCTTTGTGTGGAGGCCACCAGCACGTCGTCTGTTCCGGCGCAGCCGAGCGCCGTGTTGGTCACTGTGAGGGTGAACAAACCTGCTGAACCCACCAGCGGGTTTTGCACCGATGCATCGCCGGGGAAGCTGCCCGAAGCAGCCGTCCATTGGTAGCTGATGTCCAAGCCCGATGAGGTGCTTGGCCCGCCAAGTTGTACAATCTGGTCGCTCTCCCAGCAGGTGAGCAAGCGGTCTGGACCAGCGTCAGCGGTAGGTGGCGCTACTATTTCAATGTCAATTTTGTTTTGGTATGAGCAGTTGACCTGTTGATAGGTGTACGTGATTTCGTGGACGCCTACCCCAGCTGCTGTTGGGTCAAAAATCCCAAGCGTCGCATCTACGATTCCCACACCGCTCCAAGTGCCAGTTCCAGCAAGTCCCACACCGTCCACATCGGCAGACAACTGCACGGTCGGACTGGTGGCCGTGAGGCAAATTGGCGAAACGGGGGCAATGTCCACCGTGAAGTTGGGGCAGTTCAAGGCACTACAAACCGAGTTGACCACTGGCAATGGACATGCGGTCGTGCCATTTACCGAAACTTGAATGCCCACAGGCGCACCTGGGTCTAGCCCTGAAAATACGAACGATGTGTCAGATGTTTGCTGGCCACCAATGCCTATCACCGTGTAGCCAATGGCACCGGGAACTGGAGACCAAGTGAACGTAACTGCATCCGTCGTTGCGGAGCAATTGATGGTTGGCGCAGCCAATTGGTCGTCCACTTGAATTTGTTGGGTGAAAACGGAAGAGGTACAGCTTCCATCTGTCACACTGAGGGTGACGGTTTTGGGGCCTGGCACGTCCCACTCGACTTGGTGCGGGCCAGGGCCGATGCCGGGTGCTGCCGTTCCACCGCCAAAATCCCAGGTATAAACAGCACTTGGGCCAGCGGTCCCCGTGAAGTTTACGCTGGCGTAATCTGACAAGCAGATGGCCGCATCCAAGCTGAAATTGGCTGAAGGTTGCTGATAAACGCCGACCACAAACGAGTCTGAGAAGGTGCAACCATCCTCCACGAAAGTGTAGGTGATGGTATGCTGGCCAAAGCCTGCTGCCACTGCACTGAAAGTGCCTGTTGCAGGGTTCAGGACACCAGTACCACTCCAAGTGCCACTGCCCGTGCCGTTGCTGCCCGTGACGGTGGCTTGAAGTTGGATGGGCGCTGAAGTGCCCAAGCAGAAATCGGCCAGCGGAGTTGCGTCAACAGAGATGAAAGGGCAGGGCAGGGCGTTGCAGCAAAGCTGCGTCGAAACACCCGGACATGCATTCCCAGTCTCTGTTGTGACGGTCACGCAAACCTGCTCCTGGGGCTGAAGGCCCGTGACCATCCAGGTCGTCGGAGCGGTTTGCGTGATGGTTTGCCCGGTGGTTGTTGTCACCGAATAGCCTGTAGCGCCGGGCACGCTTGGCCAAGTGAACTCAATAGAAGTTGTTGTATTGTCGCAAGAAACTTGAGGTGCGGCCAGTGGCGATGCCACCTGCACCATGCTGGTATAAATCGGTGAAATACAGCCTTCGGGGCTTTCAATTGTGAGCAAAATGAACTTCACACCGCCAGTTGGCCAGCTGACGTCGTGCGGGCCGGGCCCAGTGCCGGGTGTGGCCGTGCCGCCAGCAAAATCCCAGTTGTAAGTGTAGCCGGGCAGCGTAGTTCCGTTGAAGCTCACTACTTCTGGGCTGCCCACGCAGGCCGTAGCCGGAGCTAGGAAGCCGCCAGTTGGGGCATCGTGTACGAAGATGGTGTCGTTCGCAGTATAGAAGCAAGGCCCGTCAGAATAGACGGCACTAATGATGTTCTGGCCGATGTTGGCTTGGCTTGGGTCAAAAAGCCCAGTTAACGAAACTCCTGGGCCGAACCACTCCAAAATACCGGTTGGCGAGCCACCGCTCACGGTTGCAGCCATTTGCACGGGTACGGTTGTGGCATCCCGGCAAACGTCGGGCATATTTGTCACGGTCACTGTCACTGGCGGGCAGTTTTGTGCTGCACAATCAGCGGTCACTGTGCTGTTGCCGCAGGCTCCATTGCCGATTGCAGTCACGTCGATGCTCACCACCTCGTTGGGTACCAGCCCACTCACGGTGTACGATGTTGCAGAGTTTTGCGTAGCAACTTGACCCGTCGTCACGTTCACGTCGTAGCTCGTGGCACCTGCCACTGCTGGCCATGTGAAGGTGACGCTCTCCGTGGTTGCACTGCACGATACCACTGGTTGTGCCAGTGGCGAATCTACTTGAACGGTCGTCGAAGCAGGTGCTGAGGCACAGCCGTTGGCGCTTACCACTTGAACGGTGACGGTTTGCTGACCCGGCGTTGACCAAACTACGCTCTGCGAGGCCGTTCCCGTGCCCGGCGTTCCTGTCCCCGTGCCGAAGTCCCAGTTAGCCGTCAGGCCTGCACCCGTCGAACCCGTGTAGGTGATGGTGGCAGCATCTCCAGCACAGATGGGCGATTGGGCCGAGAGGCTGGCTGTTGGTGTTTGCAAAACATTGATTGTCAAGTTGTTGGAGGCTGTGCAATTGCCTTGGACGTAGGTGGCGGTGATGGTGTTTGCACCGATTGCAGCTTGGCTTGGGTCGAAAGTGCCTTCCTCTGCATCCACGATGCCATTGCCCGACCAAGTCAGGGTGCCACTTCCGTTGCCACCCGTTACGGTAGCTTGTAAGTCAAACGGCACAGTGGTCGAATTCAAGCAAATATCGTTCACGGGCGTTGGCGTCACGGACAGGACTGGGCAGCTTTCTGCTACACAGGTCTGCTGTGCCGAGCTGTTGCCGCAAACGCCCGAACCGATGGCCTCCACTTGGAGTGTTACCGTTTGGCCGGGTGTCAGTCCAGTCACTTCGTAGGAAGTCTGCGTGGTCTGGGTGCCGGGTACGCTGGAGGTCACGTTGTAACCGATGCTTCCGGGTACTGGCGACCAAGAAAAAATAATACTGGAAGTCGTGGTGACACAGTTGATGACTGGCTGCGCCAGCGGTGCTTGGACCGTGATATTTTGGATAAAAACCGTTGAGGCGCAACCGTTTTCTTCTACTGTCAATGTGATGGACTTAGGCCCAGCAAATGGGAAAGTCACGGTGTGAGGCCCAGGGCCAGTGCCCGGTACGGCTGTTCCGCCATCGAAAAACCAGTTGTAGGTGGCTCCTGCACTTGCATTGCCGAGGTAGGTCACCGTTGTGCCAGTGGTGATGCAACTGGTGGCAGTGGCCGAGAAGTTGGCCGTTGGAACTGGTTTTACGGTCAATGTCACCCCGATTTCATCGGAGCAATTGCCTTTGGTGGCTTTGTAGTAGTAGGTTGTATTGGTTGTCGGCGACACGTTGGTGTTTGACAACTGGTTGCCCGGTGTCGCTGGTGTGCCGCTGTGGATGGTGATGATGGCAGCCGTGTTGTTCAGGTCCTGAATGGCCACGGTTGACAAGTCGAAACTTTGGCCCAAGCAAATGCTGGGCGGTATTCCGTTGAAAGCAAGGTCTGGCGGCACGACGCCGTTGGCAACCGTCACGGAAGCGGTGGAAGTACAGGCTGGCGAAATGGTATTATCGCTCACGGTAACGGTGTAAGTGCCTGCCACAGTGGCGCTGATGCTAGGTTGGTTGCTGGTAAATGAATTGGGCCCAGACCATGCGTAGGTCAATGTGCCCGGCCCCGATGTTGATGCCGAAAGCGCAACTGCCGTAGTAGTACACGTTAGTGCAGGAGGGTTGGCGGGCGTGATGATGGCCGTCGGCGAAAGGACGTTGAACGTTAAATGCACGACGCTGTCGCAACCTTGCCAATTTTGCAAATGGACATATTGTTCGCTGGGTGCGCAGTACTGCTGCCCTCCCACGTTCACGCAACCGCCCGTACAGACCGTAGCTATGTAGTCCACGGTATCCGGTTGAACGATAGTTAGGTTCACCTGTACCACGCTGTCACAGCCGACCCAAGAGTCCAAGGTGTATGTGCCAGAGGCACAAACTTGTTGTGTGCCAACCATTATGCAGTCTCCTTGACAAACAACTTGGTTGACGGTGGTAGGCGGGATGGCGGGCAAGATGGTAACTGGCACGCCGTTGTCCGAAAAATTGGCACAGAACGGGGCTGTTGAAGATTCCAACAGCGTGTCAATTGAATTGATGTTCATGCCAATGATAGATGGCAACTGTATCCCGTGGATGATAAGGTAGGACAGGCCATAAATCACATAGTTGCCGGGTGGCTGTGAGGTCAGGTCAATGTCCTCATCAAGTGACAGGATGATATTGTTTTGCACCAGTGCATAGGTGTATTCGTAGATGGTTGAATCGGTGCCATAGTCTGGCCCACCTGCTCCGTAGTTGGGTGGCAAATCAATCAACAAGTCACTGTCACCAAAGCAGCTCACTATTTCGATGGAATCGAGCGTTCCACCGTCTGCTTCGCAAGCATAACAGACTTGGGTGCCTCCCGCAAAGTTCAAAGTGAAGTTTTCAAGGTATCCATTGTCCATGTTGCACACATCAAGAATGGAGATGGTCCACCTGCCATTGGCCGGATGGCCGGGCACGTTGAAGTCGTTTAGGTCGCAGTTTGGGGCGGGTATGGCATTGGTAAGTGGGCTTGATACACCACCGCATGGCATGGTCCAGTTGCCAGTTAGGCAGCAAGTGCCAACCGAACATGGAGCAGAGTTGCAGGCATATTCCGTGTTGTTGGTCAACGGCTTGAAATTGCCTGGCACGATGCAAACTTCGATGTTGTCTTGCTGGGTGCCGCAGCCGCCGTAAGTGTTGCTTACGTCTGCCATCACGAGGTACTCCAACCCGCCCGGTGAGGTGAGCGACACGCTCAAATCTCCGATCCAAGTATGCGAAATGGTAAAGCAAAGCGAGGTGAGTGGGCTAACTGCCAAGTCGTTTGGGCCATTGACGGTTACGTCAACGAAGCCGTCGTAAACACCATAATCGTTGATGGGTGTAGAACAATTGCCGGTTTCAACGCAGCTGCATTGTGCGAGAATTTGGGTGAACGTTGCGAAGGAGAACAGCAACGCAGCAAGGATAGATTTGCCAGTCATTCGTCTAGTTTTTGCGAGCTTAATCCAAACGGGGGGACGTGGAGTTCATGCTCGTTCACGTGTGCAATGAGAGGGGGGCAAGGTTATTTTGAAAATTTTTGGTGGGAATACAGTGTTGAGAAAACGAAAAACTCAAATTTCTTGGACACAAAAAAGCAACCAAATGACTGGTTGTCAATTACTTACAAAAAAATGATACTGCAAAATCGAACAGAAAATCAGGAAAATTAAGGGGGGATGCCATCAGTAATAGTCTTGACTAAAGGGGGGCGTCAAGTCCGTTTAAGATTTTTCAAATGTTTTAAACTCGAAAAACAATGCCAAACCTGCTTGATGGCACAGATTCTTCCAACTTTATTTTTTGCGCAGCAGCACCCCAACCCAACTGAACCGCTTCTCCTCCACGTACAAAGAATCTAGGGCAGGCACATCGTCAGGCTGCACGTAATAGTAATCGTAGCGGCCATCCGTGAAAAGTGCTTTGGAGTAAACTGGTGGCTCTGTGAAGTTGTAGCCAAGCCTTTTGATGTAGTACATGGAGGCGGGGTGGTAGAGCCAGTTCACCCCCAGTTTGACCTCGGTTCCAGGCGGTATTTTTTGATTCAAATAGGCGAGCATGTTTTTCGTCTCGGCATCGTAGCCCCACTCGCTGGTGTAACTGAGCTGGGCTACCCGACCGAAATGCACCACTACGAAAAGTCCAACAATTATGGCCAGTCCTGCTGCCTTACGGCTGCTGCTTTGTGCCAGCCAATTTGCAAAAAACAAGAAAACTGCCAACGAACAAAGCGGGATGAACATGATGGCCGTGCGGTCAACTTGGAACTTGGTGCCTAAAATCCAGTGCTGTGCCAGTGCGGCCAGTGTAGCCAACAATGGCAGCGAAACTGCCGCTAGGTAAAATCGAGCAGCCGTGTCTTTCGGTTTTTTGAAGAATTGGGTGACTGCCAGACCCGTCGCCGCCAGCAGCAGCATTCGTGTGGCCAGCACTGCCACGACCATGAGCA
>CAYTZS010000083.1:0-21094 GCA_964442355.1 uncultured Saprospiraceae bacterium
TCCGACAAGCCGATTGTGGTGGAGGAGGATGGGGCGTTTTTTAGGATTAAAATACCGTTGATTTAATGGAGAATTGAAAATGGAGAATTGAGAATTAAAGGCCCACTCAACCCTCCATTCTCCATTCTCAATTCTCAATTCTCAATTATGATACGTGCCGTCATCATCGAAGACGAATCCCTAATCGCACGGGAATTGCAAGCCAAAATCGCTGCGGTGGCAGACGACGTGAAAATCGTGGAAGTGCTGCCCAGCCTGAAGACCGCCAAAAAATGGTTCTTGCAAAATGCCGAACCCGACCTGCTGTTCATGGACATCCAGTTGAGCGACGGGGTGAGCTTCGAGCTGTTCGAGCATTTCGACCTCAACTGTCCGGTCATTTTCACGACGGCCTACGACGAGTACGCCATCCGTGCCTTCAAGGTCAACGGCATTGACTACTTGTTGAAACCCATTGACAATGAAGACCTTGCGAATGCCATCGGCAAATTTCGCCGCCAAGCGGAAAGCCCCACCAAGCCACCAAGCAATTTCGAGGAGCTGCTGAAAACTATCCAGACACCACTCGCCGAAAGGCCAGTGTTCAAGGAAAAATTCATCGTCAGCGTCCGCAACACCTGGGTTCCCGTGAACACGAAGGACATCGCCTGCTTCGTGCGGGACAACCTGAATTACGTCCACACCTTCGGCGGCGACAAGTACATGCTCGACTACAACACCCTCGAAGAGGTGGAAGAACTGCTCGACCCCAAGGTTTTCTACCGGGCCAGCCGCCAGTGCATCGTCAACATCGAGGCCATTCAAAGCGTAAAACCCCATGAAAACCAGAAACTTACGTTGACGCTAAAGGCGCCCGCCAAAATGGAGGTGGATGTGAGCCGGGAAAAGGCACCAGCGTTTAAGAAATGGTTTGATAGATAGAATAGAAATTGGAAATTGAGAAATTGGAAATTCCCCTCCCCCAATTTCCCAATTTCTAATTTCCCAATTTCCAATTATGACTTCCTCGCAAATACTCCTCGTCAAAAAAAGCTGGCGCTTGCTGCGCAACCTCCCGCCGGAATTGGTGGCAGATGCCTTTTACAGCAAGCTGTTCCTCGACCACCCGGAGCTGCGGCGCATGTTCCCGAAGCAGATGGACGACCAGTACAAAAAACTGATTGACATGCTCTCGTCCATGGTGGCAAGGCTGGATGATATAGGAAGTTTAACGCAGGATATCAATGATATGGCCAAGCGCCACGTGGGCTACGGCGTGCAAAACAAACATTACGAAATGGTCGGAGCGGCGCTGCTCTGGACGCTGGAAAAAGGGCTTGGTTCTGATTGGAACGAGGAGACGGCGGAGGCTTGGGCGGCTTGTTACGGCATCATTGCGGGACAGATGGTGCAGGGTTGAGATAAGTAAACAATTCACCCAATCAAGCAATTTTTTGCGGGTTCCCCAAAAACACCCCCAGGAGCAATTTACAGTTGCATGATGCTTCAAAACTTTTGCCAGAAGCAGTTTGCAACTGTAAACTGCTTCTGGCAGTTTGCCAGAAGCATCATGCAACTGTAGATTCTATGGGAAATTTGCCAGAAGCGGTTGCGACATGCAAACAGGAGCTGGCATTTTGCACGGAGGGGTACGCAGTTGAGAATGCGTTTTTGGGTATTTTTGGCGGGGCGGGGGTATTTATGCTGGAGACTGGGGTATTACTGATTCGACGGTTTTCGGCTTTGTGATGGAGGTATTTTTATTACTGAACTTTATGCAGAGCACAAAACCTTCAGCTACCACGAAGAAGCCCTGCCTATTGCAAATCTGCTGTTAGCAGTTGCCGTTCCTCTATTTTGTTTCTTCATATTCTTCTTTGTATCTGCCTGGAGTTGTTGCCCATATTAATTGAAAAATCAAAGCCCCAATTAAAGTCCAAAGAACATCGTTCCAGTCAAATCGGCCCCTTGTTGTCGTAATTTGCAAAAATTCCCACGATAGAAGTCCAATTAGAGAAATTATGTTTGCTGTTATGTGCTTTTTATCATTCAACCATTTATTAGTCTTGTTTTTCTTATTAAGTTCTGGAATTAAAATGACGAACAAAGCAGGTATTCCAATACTTGGAAAAAAATTTGGCGCAATCCCTAATAAGTATTTTACAATTAAATTGTCACCGAAATAATTTGGTCGAATGTTGTCCTGTACTAGTTGATATGCAATGAAAGTCAATGCAAAAATTGTGAACCAGTAATATAAAGGTTTAAATCTAATATTCATTGTTATTTCTAAAGTTAAAAGTATTGGTCTATTTCATGGTTGCCATAAGATTGTTTATTGGCGCAACTTAGTTGCGCCAATTTCCCCAATTTCAGCGCAATTGGCTCAACTACGACTCCAATTTCGCACTTTACAAAGGTAGTATTCTTCACATTGTGTCAAATAGTGAAATGATTTTCTGGAAACTTTGAATGTGTATTATCATGTAAATGCAAAACTATGCTGCCCAACAAGTTGGGATATAGAATTTCAACACATAGGCACAACCCTCGTCACATTCCCCTCGCATCTCGCAACAAAGCCGTAAACTTGCACCCAGTTTTTACTTTGTACATTTTCCTTGAACGATGACGCAATCACCCGTACCGCAACAACGCAACTACCTCGACGAACTCAACCCCGTGCAGCGCCAAGCCGCCACGCAGCTCGATGGCCCCGTGCTCGTCATCGCAGGCCCCGGCTCCGGTAAGACGAGGGTGCTCACCTACCGCATCGCCCACATGATTCAGTCGGGCATTGCGCCTTGGGAAATCATGGCGCTGACCTTCACCAACAAGTCGGCGAAGGAGATGAAGGAGCGCATCCAAAAGGTAGTGGGGCCACGGGCGGAGCGGGTTTGGGCAGGCACGTTCCACTCGCTTTTTGCGAAGATACTGCGGGTCGAGGCGGAGCATATCGGCTACCCCAGCAATTTCACCATTTACGACTCGGACGATACGAAGAGCGTCATCACGGCCATCATCAACGAGATGAACCTGAACAAGGAGCAGTACAACGCCAATACCATCAAGTCCCGCATCTCGTCCTGCAAGAGCAACCTCATCACCCCAAAAATGTACGTCACCAGGGCCGATATGATGGAGGACGACAAGGCCGCCAAGCGCCCGTTTTTCCACCAGATTTATGAAAAATACGTGGCCCGCTGCAAGCGCAGTGGTGCGATGGACTTCGACGATTTGCTGTTCAGGCTTTACGAACTGTTTCAGAACCACCCGGAGGTCACGAACAAGTACCGACAGAAGTTCAAATACCTGATGGTGGACGAGTTCCAGGACACGAACCACCTGCAATATTCCATAGTCAAAAAGTTCATCAACTACGAAGGCAGCCCCCGCAATATCTGCGTGGTAGGCGACGACGCTCAGAGCATCTACGCCTTCCGGGGCGCTACCATTCAGAACATCCTCGATTACGAGCGGGACTTTCAGCCGCACGGCATCAAGACCTTCAAGTTGGAGCAGAACTACCGCTCCACTGAGCACATCGTGCAAGCGGCCAACGAGGTGATTTCTTACAACCGCAAGCAAATCCAGAAGACGATTTTCAGTGACAAGGGCGAAGGCCAGCGCATCCGGGTCATCCGGGCCATCACCGACAGCGAGGAGGGCAAACGGGTGGCCGACAGCATCATCGAGCAAAAGACCCGCTGGCATTTGTCGAACAAGGACATCGCCATTCTGTACCGCACCAACGCCCAATCGAGGGTGTTCGAGGAATGGATGCGGCACTACAACATCCAGTACCGGGTGTTCGGTGGCATGTCATTTTACCAGCGAAAGGAGGTGAAGGACCTGATCGCTTACCTCCGCCTCGCCATCAACCAACAGGACGACGAGGCCCTGCGCCGGGTCATCAACTACCCCAAGCGGGCCATCGGTGGCACCACGATTGACAAAATCGCCGCCACCGCCGACTCGCACAGCATGACCATGTGGCAAGTGCTGCCAAATGTTGACCTGCCACCCCGCACCCGCAATTCCATTGACCATTTCGTGGCCATGATTCAAGATTTTGGGGAAAAGGCCAAGACGCACGACGCCCACGTGGTCGCCGAGTACATCGCCCGCAAGTCGGGGCTGATGGACGAACTCAAGCAAGACACCACCGTGGAGGGCATTCAGCGCTTGGACAACATCACGAGCTTGTTGGATGGCATTAAGACTTTTGTGGAGGACGATACGGTTAGTGATTTACGATTGACGAAGGACGATTTACGATTGGGGAACGAAAGTAGCGACGACCCAATCGTAAATAGTCAATCGTCAATCGTAAATGAATTTGATAAATCGTTGAGCAGCTATCTGCAAAACATCGCCCTGATGACCGACCAAGATGATACCAATAAAGAGGGCGATTTCGTCACGCTGATGAGCGTCCACTCAGCCAAGGGTTTGGAGTTCAAAAGCGTATTTATTGCCGGTTTGGAGGAGCAGTTGTTCCCGTCGTTCATGAGTTTTGACACCCCGGAGGGGTTGGACGAGGAGCGCCGCCTGTTTTACGTGGCCATTACGAGGGCGGAGCAGTTTTTGACGCTGAGTTATGCCGCCAGCCGCTACCGGTTTGGGCAGGAGCGCAGCAACCCACCCAGCCGTTTTTTGGATGAAATCAACATGGCGCACCTCGACGCCGCATCGCCGATTGGCACATCTTCCAGGGCACCGCAAGGACGCTTCGAGCGCACGACGGCTCACCCCGGCGCTGCTCCAGCCAGTTCAAAAAGTGGGGTTACAGGCAGCTTCAAACCACGTGGGCCACAGCAAGAGGTGGAATTGCGCATTGACCCAGCCAGCTTCAAACCAAGCCCCAGCGAACAGATTCAGGCAGGGCAAAAAGTGCTGCACCTCAAGTTCGGCGAGGGAAAAGTGGTGGCCATTGATGGCAGCGGCGACAAGCGAATGGCGACGATTTTCTTTCCAGAATTGGAAGTGGACAAGCAGAAGCGCATCATGCTGAAGTTTGCGAAGCTGCAAATTGTGGGGTGACTTTCCGTTTCGTTTTGACAAAAAATGGGGTGTCAGCAGTTGCTGACACCCCATTTTTTTGTCACCCATCAGTGGTTTCAGTCCACCCACTCTGCCACGAACACGTTGGTGTCCCTTGTTCCGCCGTTGTTGCGGTTGCTGGCAAAGGCGATGTACTTGCCGTTTGGCGAGAACATCGGGAAGGAATCGAAAGCTGTATCGAAAGTGATTTGCTCCAACCCAGTGCCGTCAATGTTGATGGAAAAGACGTTGAATTGGCGACCACTCTGGCTGTGGTGATTGCTGCAAAACAGTATTTTCTTGCCCGAAGGGTGCATGAATGGTGCCCAGTTGGCCTTACCTACGTTCGTGATTTGGCGCATATCGGAGCCGTCCACATTGCAGGTATAGATTTCGAGGGCAGTTGGCTGCACGAGGCCCTGCGCAAGCAGTTCCTTGTAGGTTTTTTGCTCCTCCTCCGTCTTTGGGCGGCTGGCCCGGAAGATGAGTTTTTTGCTGTCAGGGGAGAAAAAAGCGCCGCCGTCGTAGCCCAAATCTTTGGTTACTTGGCGCTGGTCGGTGCCGTCAATGTTCATCGTCCAAAGCTCCAAGTCGCTAGAGCGGGTGCTGGTGAACACGATTTTTTTGCCGTCAGGCGAAACCGTGCCTTCTGCATCGTAGCCGGGCGTATTGGTCAGTTGCTTGAGCACCTTGCCATTCAAGTCGGAGACATAAATATCGTATTCGGAGTGGATGGCCCAGACGTACTTGCCACCCACACTGCGTGGAGCGCTTGGGCAGCCGTGGCCGCTGTGCTCGCCGTGGGTGCTTGCAAAAAGGATGCTTTTGTTACCGGGCATGAAGTAGGAGCAAGTCGTCTTGCCAAGACCGGAGCTGATTTGGATGGGCTTTGCGCCGCCGTTGGTGCCCGTTTCGATGGGCATGGTGAAAATCTGGTCGCAGGATGCACCCCATTTTTCGTTGGTGGCCTGAAAGGAGAGCGACTTGCTATCGAAGCTCCAGTATGCCTCCGCATTGTCGCCGCCAAAGGTCAGCTGGCGTACGTTGCGGAAGTGATTTTCACCGGGCAAGCGAAGCGTGTCGGTTGCGGGGTTGTAGGTCGTAGCTTTTTGATCGACCGCTTTTTTGCTGCTGTTGCAGGCAATGGTCAGCGTGGCGATGGCAAGGGCAAAAAAGGCGAGTTTTTTCATCAAGAAATTTTCGGCAAATATAGCGTTCATGCCTGTTCTCACCCTTCAACGCCGCATTGGGTTACGTAATCGTTTTGTCAAATTTAGCGCAAACAAAACCGTCAGGGCTTTGCTCCCGCCAACCACTTGTCGATACCGGGACACCCCAAGTAGCTTTGGTCAATTCGGATGTAGGTCGAAAGCACTTTTTCCTCCACCCACTTGGCTGTTTGAGATGATTTCTTCTGCTCAATGGCCGCTGTCTGGATTTTGGCGTAGTCCTTTTCCAAACTGGCCACGTGAGGCGTAGTTCGGCTTTGGAGCTGCACCAACCGGTAAAAAGTCTCGCCCCTGGGGTCTGTAAAGCTGAACGGCTTGGAGTATTCACCCACCTGCATGGTGTCAATGGTGAAGTAAATGGAAGGTTCCAAGTCACCCACTTCAAAGAAGGAGTTGCCGCTTCCTGCGTTCACCATTTTGCCGTCGTTGTTGAAGCTCTGCACCTCTTTGTAGCCATATTTTTTCACGGCTTTTGAAAAACTGATACTGTCGCTCATCAACAATTGCCGCACCGAGTCGAGCTTGCTCATGGCGAGGTCAAGGTCGGCATCTGTGATTTCGGGCTTGACGAGGATGTGGCGTGTCTGGATGCTGTTGCCACGACGGCCCAGCAACTGGATGAGGTGAAAACCGAACTCCGACTCTACAATGTCGGAGATTTCGTTTTCTTCCAACTTGTAAGCTGCCGCCTCAAAGGCTGCCACGAACTTGCCCCGCTTCGTCCAGCCGAGGTCTCCGCCGATACGGGCGCTGGCAAAGTCGTCGGAGTATTTGGTGGCCATCTCCTCGAACTTTTCACCGTCGTCAACGATGCGGGTTCGGATAGCCTTGAGCTTGTCAATGGCTTTTTGGCGCTCAGTGGCATTGATTTCTGGCTTGAGCACGATTTCGCCGATTTCCACCTCCGAGTTGAAATATGGGAGGCTGTCACGGGGTATTTTTTTGAAAAAAGCCTTGACTTCTGAGGGCGTAACGGTGATGCCTTCCATCACTTTGCCACGCATCCGCTCGGATAGCAACTGGCTGCGGAGGTCTTCCCGAAATGATTCTTTCACCTCCCCTATGGACTGGCCGTAGTAATCTTCAAACTGGTTGACGTCGCCGCCCATGTAATCGAGGATTTGCTCGATACGGGCACTCAGCTGGGCTTCCACCTCTTCTTCCGAGACTTCGACGCTATCAATTTTGGCTTGATTGACGAGCAGTTTTTGCGTCAGCAAATTGTCCAGCATCAAACAACGGACATCGGGCGGTAGCTTGCCGCCTTGCCGCTCGCTGATCAGTGCTACCTGCTCCTCCAACTCCGAAAGCAGCACGTACTCGCTTCCCACATTGGCAATGACCTTGTCAATGACTTCCCGCTGTGCCACCAGTTGGGTAGCCACCAAAATGGCCAAGAAGCCAAAAATTGATTTTTTTATCATTTCTTAAATGGTTGATTTTCAAAAATTTGAACACTAACCCACGCTTAGGGCTGAAGTATCACTCGTACACCTCCACGTTGTGCTTCCGCATGGCTTCCTCATAAAGCTTGTCTTTCAATTCATCCAGCAACTGCGTTTTGCGCTTGTGCAAAATGACCTTGCGTGCCTGGCTTTCGATATAAGAAAGTGGTGCCAGTTCTTTTTTTCGCACCAATTCCAGCACCTTAAAAAAGTACACAAAATCGTTGTCTCGTTGGATAAAGTCCCTCCTGTTGTCCACGTTGTCAACGGTCAGTGTGCCCTGCGGCATGTAAGCACCAATGTCGTCAACGTTGTGCCAAACACTGTCCTGCAAGTGGTGAACGGCGGCGTTCTTGCTGCACCACCTCGTCAGTTCTGCAAAGTCTTCTCCTTTGCTGCTGTTCCACCAGTCCTGCGCCTTGTCGGTTCCGGGGGCATTTCTGGGAGCCTTGATGAAACGACACCGCAAGATGGGCGTTTCTAGCTGGTATTGGTCTTTGTTTTTATCGTAAAACTCCAACAACTGCGCTTGCGTGACGGTCGAATCCAGCAGGCGGTTCATCACGATGTTCTCGTAATTGTTCTTGATGAGCGAGGCACGATAGTCAGCCACCAGCTTTTCGATGTTCAGGTCTTTGGGTATGTTCTGTTCGGCCTCATGCAGCAGCGCCATTTCACGCATCCAATAACGCACAAAAGTATTGATGATGACGGCACTGTCTTGCCCAGTGATGCCCTCTGGCAACATCCCCTCCATGTCAGAGAGGTAGAGTTGTTTGTCGTAAATCTTGCCGACCAGCCTGTCACCCTCAGGTCGCTCGACTTTGCTGGTACAGGCATTTGCAAAAATCAGCACCACCAAAAAAAGCACGAACCAAGCGGAGAAACTCACTCCGCTTGGTTCATTTGCCGTGGTTGTCGTGCTTGTTTTTTTTGCTTCCATTTATCGTGCGAATGCGGTGAACCGCATCATTTTTTCACCATACTATTGAACACTTTTTCGTTCAATTTCACTTTGTATTCTTTGCGCAACGACTCCAACCATCGCTTTTCCAAGTGGTCTTGGTAGTCGGCAACGACATAGCCACGAGCTTCTTGCAGCGTCTTTTGGCCAGGTGCCAACAACTGCTCCAGCTTGAAGAAGTTGTAGGATTTGTCACGCTTGCTGATTTCCACAGGAGAAAGCGCACCCGCCGCCCATTCCATTTTGTCCACTACTTCGTTGCGGCCTTTTTCGTACTGCTTCTCGGTGCGTGTCAGTATTTTTTCTTCCTCTGTGTTGAACTTGGCGAGCACGGCCTCAGGGGTGTTGTACTTCGAAAATTCACGTATTTGGTTGATTTTGTCCTTCGATTTTTCAACCAATGCGTACTGGCTCAACACGGCCCGCTCTTCCCATTTGTAGTTGGCCTTGTTTTGACCGTAGAAAGCCTCCAAGCCCACAGAATCGGCAGAGGCTTTGTCCCAAACCTGCATTTTGGTCACTTCGAAGAGCATAACGCCCTCCTCGTATTCCCGCATCAGCGATTTGAACTCAGGGTACTTGGTATCCAAAAGCCGCTCTTCGTGCTTGAGGGCAGCTTCGCCCACGAAGTCGTTGTAGAGGCTTTTTACCGTTTCGGGTATGCCTGAGCCAGACATCTGCTGGCGCTTGCGGGATGCCTTCACGCAGTAATCGGCAAAGTCGCCCAGCGAAGTTTTATCGCCGTTTCCGAAAGAAAAAAGTATGGCCGTGGAGGGTTGCTCCGGTGCTTTCCATTTGTATGTCAAAAAACTTCTGGTGGTATCCGCTTGTAAGGTGGCGATAAAACCGTCCAGCGTTGTACGGTCTTCCGTGAATTTGCCTTCCTGCTTGATGCGTTCAATCATTTTCAGGCGGGCCAGTTCGAAACGGGCATCCTGCTTGATTTGGTTTTGCAGGCGGGATTTCACCACGGCAAACGGCTCGTCGCGCTTGAGGCTGATGCGCTTGATGATGTGCCAGCCGATGGTCGTCTGAATTGGAGTGCTGAAATCACCATCCGCATTCAGGGCAAAAGCAGCGTCTTCAAAAGCTTTGTCGTAGCGGTTGATACCGAAAAAGCCGATGTAGCCGCCTTTGGCAGCAGTAGCATTGTCCTGCGAGGAGGTTTTTGCCAGGTCCTCAAAATTGGCACCGCCTTGCAGCAACGTGTAAACAGAGTCAATGGCACGGCGGGCCTTTATCAGGTCTGGATATTTGTCGAGACGAACCATGATGTGGGCAACTTCGATTTCGCCACGAGCCGGGCGACGTCCATGCACCACAAGCAGGTGGTAGCCGCCATTCGTGCGGATGGGGCCTTGTACTTTCCCGATTGGGCTATTGTAAGCAGCAGATTCAAGGGCATAAAACCCATTGGGAAACAGCGCCGTTACGAAGCCGATATGCCCTTGGTTCTTTGAAACGGATTTGTCCGTGGAGTAGGCAGTCGCCACTTTCGAGAAATCTTCACCAGCTTCGAGCCGTTTTTTGGCCTCCAGCATTTTGTTCCAAGCGGCGAGGGTGTCGGCAGGGGAAGCATTTGGTTGCAAGTTGATCATGATATGGCTCAAATCCACGTCCTGCTTGGTGCGTTGGTAGGCTTCGTCCACCAGTTTCTCGGTCACCTCCCGGTCTATCAAGTAGGAGTCGGCCAATTGGCGACGGTAGCCGTCGAGTTCCTGCTTGAGCGAGGAAATCGTGTCGAGCTTCATGTCCTTGGCCTTTTTGACCTTCAGCTTGAAATTGGTGTAGAGGTCGAGGTATTCTTGTAGGCTGGCCTTCGAAAAATCGGCCTTGTCGCCATTTGTCTTCGTGTAAATGTACTTGAATTCGGAGAGGTGTACCGGCGTTTCACCCACGGAGAAAAGTACAGGGTCGTCCTTTTGGGCAAAAAGAGCGGTGGCAGAGAAGAAGGTGAAAAGCAAAATCAAAAAACGATTCAGCATGGTTGGATATATTTTGGTTATCAAAATTTTAAAGAAGAAGTGTTCAGTAACGAACAATGTCCACCTAGCGATGCAGTGAAACCTGAAATATTTTAAAAAAAGCGCCGCAAAAGTAGCAAAAAATCAAGGCGGTCGGTGTTTTGAACTTGTCATTTGAATTTCATTTGATTTTTTAGCCAATCCTGTCTTTTAGCCTATTTTTGCGCACTTTTTCAGAAGTTTCGAGTTTCGAGTTATGAGTTTCGAGTTAGCCCTCGCAGCCACAACTCGAAACTCATAACTCACAACTCGAAACTAAAACAATGTCCGAACAAGAACTCGTCCGCCGTGACAACTTGCAGAAAATCAAAGACTTAGGCATCAACCCCTACCCGCCGGAACTGTTCCCGGTGAACGTTACCGCCGCCGAAATCAAGTCCAACTACGCCGAAGAAGTGCTGGAAGACGGCACAAAAAACCGCCTTAATTATCAGTCCGTCTGCATCGCAGGCCGAATCATGGCGCAGCGGGAGGCGGGCAAAGCCATGTTCATGAACATCATGGATTCCACTGGCAACATCCAGCTTTACATGAAACGGGACGAACTTGGGCAAGGCGACGACTTCACTTTTTTCGATGTTTTGATAAAAAAACTGCTCGACCTCGGCGATTTCGTCGGCGTGAAAGGCTATGTTTTCAATACAAAAACGGGCGAAACCAGCATCCACGTCCAGGAATTGACGCTGCTGGCCAAGGCCCTGCGACCGCTGCCCATCGTGAAGCGAGACGCCGAGGGCAACGTTCACGACGCTTTTACCGACCCCGAACTGCGCTACCGGATGCGCTACGTGGACCTCATCGTGAACCCGGAGGTGAAAGAAACCTTCATCAAGCGCACTAAAATGGTTGCCTCCATCCGCAACTTCCTCAACGAGCGGGGCGGCATGGAAGTGGACACGCCCGTGCTCCAGCCCATCCCCGGCGGCGCAGCTGCGAGACCATTCAAGACGCACCACAATGCACTCGACGTGCCGTTTTTCATGCGGGTGGCCAACGAGCTTTACCTCAAGCGCCTCATTGTCGGCGGCTTCGAGTGGGTGTACGAGTTCAGCCGCAACTTCCGCAACGAGGGCATGGACCGCACTCACAACCCGGAATTCACCATCCTCGAATTCTACGTGGCCTACAAGGATTATTTTTGGATGATGGAAACTACTGAGCAGCTTTTAGAGCGTGCTGCCCTCGACACCTGCGGCACGACAGACGTGGAATTTGGCGATAAAATATTGAGCTTTAAAGCGCCGTTTCAGCGCATCAGCATTTACGAGGCCATTGAAAAGCACAGTGGAATTGATGTGTCAAACATGGATGAGGCCGCCCTGCGGGAAGTCTGCAAGAAACTGCACATCGAACTCGACCCCAGCATGGGCCGTGGCAAATTGATTGACGAAATCTTCGGGGAAGTAGCCGAAAAGCACATGATTCAGCCCACTTTCGTCACTGACCACCCGGTGGAAATGTCACCACTGACCAAGAAGCACCGCAGCAAGCCGGGCCTCGTGGAGCGCTTCGAGCTGTACTGCAACGGCAAGGAAATCGCCAATGCCTACACCGAGCTGAACGACCCGATTGACCAGCGGGAACGCTTCGAAGACCAAGTGAAACTGATGGAACGGGGCGACGACGAGGCGATGTACATTGACCATGACTTCCTCCGTGCGATGGAGTACGGGATGCCGCCTATGTCGGGCATTGGCTTCGGCATTGACCGATTGGCGATGCTGTTCACGGGGCAGGCGAGCATTCAGGAGGTGCTGTTTTTCCCACAGATGAGGCCGGAAGTGTTTTGATTTCGGATTTCGGATTTACGATTGAAAGCCAAACAATTTTGACAATGACTTGCTATGAGCAAAACGCTTCGATTTGACGAAAGAGGGTTATTGATGCCAAATGATAGAATTGTTCTTTCGTTGGAAGAGTTTGAAGTGTTTTTCGTCAACGACTTTGAAGAAAACGATAGGCGGAAAGAACTTTTTTCAAGCTACAAAGCATATATTTCTGCATTTCAGGATGAAATCACTCCAAACTTCGTTCAATGGTTAGACGGTAGCTTTTTGACGAAAAAGACTGCTCCAAGAGATTTGGATTTTGTGACTTTGCTGGACTTTGGCATAGCAAATGAAAAGTCAGAATTGCTTCGCAGCAAGTTTCTCAACAAGGCGTCAGAGCAATTTTTTGGTATGGATGCTTATCTTGTGGAAGTTTTTCCCGAAACGAATCGTAACCATTTCACCACAAAATCTGATTTGGCATACTGGAACAGTTGGTTTAGCCGTACAAGCGAGAACAGGACAGGGAAAAGCCACCTCAAAGGGTTTGTCGAAATCCATTTTTCAAAATGAAAGATATGGAAAATTCAATCGGAATAAACGAGAAAGTTGGAAGGATGGCTGACATCCTTGGTCAGCTTCAAGATTTGAAAAAACTCATCTTGCTTCACAGCGAAAATGGGAGCACTTTGATGAAGGAACAATATGAGTTCAGAAGGAAGAAACTTCTAAAAGAGTTCAGCCAGATTTTACTTGAATTTGAAGTCACCCCAACCGAATTAGCAGCTTAATACATTTACCCGATATTCTATGTCCAAACTCACCGTCGCCATCCTCTGCGGAGGCGTCTCCCCGGAGCACGAAGTCTCCATGAATTCCGCCCGCAATATCTACAAGGCCATTGACAAAGCCAAGTACGATGTCGTCGTCGTCGGTGTGAGCCGCAGCGGGCAATGGCTGCACTTGCCGGAAGACGAGTTCATGCAGCTCACCAGCATCGAATCCGGCAACGTAGGCTTCCCATTGATGCTGCTTCCAGGCGAGGAAAAAGTAGTTCAATACCGCCCAACCCCAAATCACGAATCACGAATCACGAATCACGAATTCCCCAAGATTGACGTCGTCTTTCCCATCATCCACGGCCCATTCGGCGAGGATGGGACACTGCAAGGCTTGCTGGCCCTGCTCGGCCTGCCCTTCGTCGGGCCGAACACGCTTGGCGCATCGGTGGGCATGGACAAGGACTTCACCAAGCGGTTGCTGCGGGACGCTGGGATTTTGGTAGCGCCTTGGGTCATGTTGCGCCAGCACGAAACGCCTGATTATCAGGCCATTGCGGAGCAATTAGGCTACCCGATGTTCGTCAAGCCTGCCAACATGGGCAGCAGCGTGGGCGTCAGCAAAGCTGAGACCATCGTGCAATTGAAGGAGGCGATTGACCTCGCCTTCAAATTCGATACGAAAGTGCTGGTGGAACAGGGGCTGAAAGGCCGTGAGATTGAGACGGCCGTGCTCGGCAACATCGAAGACCTTCGAGTGAGCGGCGTCGGCGAAATCGTTATGGAAAAAGGCTTTTACGACTATGAAAGCAAGTACCTCTCGCCAGATGCCGCCAAGGTGGTCATTCCTGCCGAAAACGTCAGCACAACTGATGTTGAGAATATCCGGGAAACGGCACTACGAGCTTTTCAAGTACTTGGTTTAGAGGGACTTAGCCGCATGGACGTGTTCCTGCTCGACGATGGTCGGGTCTTCGTCAACGAGCCGAACACTTTGCCGGGCTTTACCAATATCAGCATGTACCCCAAGCTTTGGATGCAGGCTGGCGTGAGCTATCCCGACCTGATTGACCGATTGCTGACGCTTGCCATGAAGCGACACGAGCGGGATGGGGCGCTGCAAAGGACTAGGTTTTAAAGCTAAAATGCAATGCAATGCACGAATTTTGGGGTGTAGCTTTTCTGCCCTTTTCGCCGCTTTCAGCTGCGAAAAGGGGGAGGATGTTGGGGGCGAAAAATTGCTGCGCAAATTTTCGCCCCCAAACCCCCATTCTCTGTGCAGTGTTGATGCTGTTTGTTTTCAAATCTTTCGCACAGCAAAGCCCAACTGCCGATAGCCTCTCCCGACTACTAAAAACCGCCAGACCCGACACCAACCGGGTCAACCTCCTCAACGAAATCGCTTGGGAACTCAAATTTGACGACCCGAAAACCGCCATCCTCCACCTCGATTCGGCACTTGTACTTTCAAAAAGACTCAATTTCAAAATCGGCGAAGGCAATGCCCTCAACTACCGGGGCGTGGTGGCTGATATCCACGGCGAGCCGGACGTGGCCATTGATTTTTTCCAAAAAAGCAAGGTGGTACGGGAGCAATTGGGCGACCGCAAGGGTGTGGCCTCGCTGCTGAACAACATCGCCAACGTCAAAGAGAACAAGGGCGATTACCTCGGTGCGCTCGAAGGCTACCAGCAATCGCTGAAGGTGCGGGAAGAACTCGCCGACACAGCAAGGATGCTGCGCTGCTACTACAACATCGCCAACGTGCTGGAGAAAATGGGCGATTACCCCGAAGCACTCGACAACATCTTCCGCTACCTCGAAGGCACCGACCCCAGCGAAGATGCCGAGGGCGTGGCCAACGCCTGGAACATCGTCGGGAACATCCGAACGGAGACCGACCGCTTCAAGGAAGCGGAGGAAGCCTACCAAAAAGCACTCGACCTGCACAAAAGCCTCGAAAAGGAATGGCAGCAAGCCTCGGTGCTTACCAACCTCGCCAACCTCAACGATTCGCAGGGCGAAGACCTGATGGACAAGGACAGCCTGACGCCCGTTGTGCAACAGTATTTTGAAAAAGCGCTGGCGATTTTCAAGGACGCACTCGCCATTCGGCAGCGACTGGAGGATGAAGGCGGACAGGCTGAAATCTTCAACAACATCGGTTACACGCTGAAGAACCTCGGCAGTTTTTATGATAAAAAAGGCGACTCGGCGTTGGCGCAAAAGACGTGGGCACAAACGGAGGAGTATTTTGCTAAGTCCTTGAAAATCAGGCAGAAACTCGAAGACCGGGCGGGTGTGATGGAAGTCTTCAACGGCATCGCCGACGTACGCCGCAGGCAAGGCCGCTTCCCCGAAGCATTGGACTACACGCAGCGCTACTACGCCATTGCGAAGGAAATCAACGATTTAAAATATCAACAAAACGGCCTGAAAGACCTTGCCCGCATCAATTTCAAAATGGGCAATTTTGAGGCAGCGTACAAATACCGTGAGCAATACGACGAGCTGCGCTACTCGACCTTCACAGAGGAGCGCCTCGTGGCCGAACAGCGCCGAGAGGCCGTTTATACCGACAGAAAGAAGCAACAGGAAATCGAGAAACAGCAGCAGGCACTGCAATTGCAGGAGGCACAACTCCGTGCAGGCCGCACCCGGTTCTACTCGCTGTTGGGCGGATTGGGGCTGCTGGCCGTGCTGCTGCTCACACTGTTCAACCGCAACAAAATCATCAAACGGGAAAAGAAGCGCTCCGACGACCTGTTGCTGAACATTCTGCCCGCCCAAACCGCTGAAGAACTGAAGGCGCACGGCAAGGCAAAGGCCCGCCGCTACGATTCCGTCACTGTGCTTTTCACCGATTTCAAGGGGTTCACGGCCATCTCCGAGCAGATTTCCGCCGAGGAATTGGTGGCCGAACTGGACGAGTGCTTCCGGGCCTTCGACGACATCATCGGGCGGTACGGCATCGAGAAAATCAAGACCATCGGCGATGCCTATTTCTGCGCCGCTGGCTTGCCGGAACCCACTAGCACCCACGCCGTGGACATGGTTCGGGCTGCACTGGAAATGCAGGTTTTCATGAAACATTTTGCTGAGAAAAACCGGGCTGCAGGCAAGCCCGTTTTCGTTTGCCGCATCGGCATTCACACGGGGCCGGTAGTGGCGGGTGTTGTGGGCCAGAAGAAATTCGCCTACGACATTTGGGGCGATACGGTGAACATGGGCGCCCGCATGGAATCGAGCGGCGAGCCGGGTCGGGTGAACATCTCGGAAGCGACTTATGCACTGGTGAAAGAAAAATTCAGTTGCATCCCACGGGGCAAGGTGTTGGCGAAAGGGAAGGGAGAGGTGGAGATGTATTTTGTGGAAGGAACTTGAACGCAGGCTTGAATTGCCGAACGGCATCACGTTAACGCAGCAACGTAACTTCGCCCTTTTTTAAGATGGCCGATTCCTCACCGTAGCAGTCAAGCAGCTTGGCTGTCACTTGCCAAATGAACGTTGCTTGGCTGCCATTTTTTCCCCCGACTAGACCATCCCAACAGTCGTCAATGTTTTTTGACCTGAACACCTCCCCGCCCCAACGGTCGAACACAAGCAGCTGATATTCAAGGAATTGCATGGAATGCTCGACAAAAACTCGGAAGCAATCGTTGATGCCGTCTCCATTGGGGGAAAAGGCGTTGGGCGCATAAAGCGACAATTCCGACTGACCTACCTCTTTTTTCACTTGGACGATTCGATGCACAGTGTCGCATTCATTGGCAACGGTCAAAAAGTAAGTGCCCGGTGTTTTTGCCCAAAAAACACTATCCGACGAGACATCTCCCCCACCCTCCCACAAAAAGGTGTGCGGAATTGGAGGCCCTGTCATCGTAAAATCCAATCGTACACTATCGGCACAGCTAACCACATCCCCACGGGTTTGCACCATTATTGGTTGGTGTTCTGGTATAGTAAGTTCATATTCAAAAACGCACCCAACCTTGTTTTTTGCCCGAAGCTCGTAAAACCCAGCTGGTAGTCCGATGTAAGTGTACTCATCAGCATAAGTCAGGCCACCATCCAATGAGAAGAGGTAAGGTGCAGTGATATCCACGTTGTCCCAAAACTCAATAACGCCGTCCGAACTGCCCCGACAGATGGGCGAGGTCGTTGCCCAAAAGTCCAGCACGGGCGATTGGAACACAGTAACTTTCACCACCGAGTCGGCACCTGTGGAACTGGTAAAAGTGAAATATTCCACATCACCCAGCTCGAATGTAGTGCCCATGTATTCAACTGTGGTTTCTCCAGGGCAAAGGACAAGGCCAAGGAGCGTGGTATCTGGGAATGCACAGTTGGCAAGCCCCTTGTTTGCTTGGCAAACGAGCATGAAAAAGATAGCTGCGAAACAGCTACACTTGATATGTAGGGCATGAATCATCTTGGCGATAAATTACGAAGTTGGGTCGAAATTTTGCAACTTTCCCTACCTTTCGCTATCCTTTTGCCGAATTAAAATACATAACAACAAGAATGAAAAAATCCAAAATCACTTTCGCACTCTTTTTAGCTACAATTTTCGGGGCATTCGCCCAATCGCCAGCACTCTGGCTACGCTACCCTGCTATCTCTCCAGATGGCAAAAACATTGTCTTCAGCTACCAGGGCGACCTCTACAAAGTAGCTGCCGACGGTGGTACGGCCACACTGCTCACTACGAGCGATGCGTACGATGTGGCACCAGTTTGGTCGCACGATGGGCAAAAAATTGCTTTTGCCAGTGACCGCTACGGCAACATGGACGTGTTCGTGATGCCAGCAGCGGGCGGTGCGGCAACTCGCCTCACTCACCATTCTGCTGGTGAAATCCCGATGGATTTTAGCGCTGACAATCAAACAGTTATCTTCGGTTCCAGCCAAATGGACGCTGCCAGCAACCAGATGTTCCCCACTGGGGCGCTGCCGGAATTGTACCAGATACCTGTGGCTGGTGGCAGGCCAACCCAAGTGCTGACCACGCCCGCAGAGGCCGCCAAGTACAATGCGGCTGGCACTGTCCTCGTCTTCCACGACCAAAAAGGCTACGAGGACGAATTGCGCAAGCACCACACCTCCAGCATCACGAGGGACGTGTGGAAGTACGACATTGCCTCAAAAAAATTCACCAAATTGACCAATTTCGAGGGGGAGGACCGCAACCCTGTCGTGGCACCCAACCAGCAGGACATCTACTTTTTAAGTGAAAAAAGTGGCTCGTTCAATGTCTGGAAAATGGGCATCAACGGCGGTACGCCCACGCAAATCAGCCGCCTCGACAAGCACCCCATCCGTTTCCTGACCATCAGCAATGACGGCACGATGGCTTTCAGTTACAACGGGGAACTTTACACCATGAAAGAAGGCAGCCAGCCTAAAAAATTGACGGTGAATGTGGTAAACGATGGCCGCTACAACCCCGTCAAAACGGTCTCTGTGAATGGCGGGGCAAGCGAGGTCGCCCTTTCGCCGAATGGCAAGGAGGTTGGCTACGTGTTCAGGGGCGAGGTCTTCGTTTCTTCAATAAAAGAAGGGACGACCAAGCGCATCACCAACACGCCGGAGCAGGAGCGCAACATTATGTTCAGCCCAGATGGCCGCAGCATACTCTACGCAGGGGAGCGCAATGGCAGCTGGAACATTTATGAAACTTCCTTGGCCAGGGAATCGGAAAAGCAGTTTTTCAATGCCACTTTGTTAACGGAGAAGGCCATCCTGGAAACTCCCGCCGAGGAGTTCCAGCCCGCCTACTCCCCCGATGGGAAGGAAGTGGCCTACTTCGAGGAGCGCACCACCTTGAAGGTCGTCAACTTGGCTACGAAGGCTGTGCGCACCATTTTGCCAGGCAACAAAAACTACTCGTACTCAGATGGCGACCAGTGGTACGAGTGGTCGCCTGACGGCAAATGGTTCCTTGTGCAGTTCCTACAGGACAACCAGTGGATAGGCCAAGCGGGCCTCGTGAGCGCCGAGGGCGGCAAGGAAGTGGTGAATTTGACCCAAAGCGGCTACAACAATTGGGTGCCCCGTTGGGCGATGGGCGGCAAAGCCATCACCTGGTTCAGCGACCGTGACGGCATGAAAAACCACGCAAGCTGGGGCGGCGAGGGTGATGCCTACGCTATGTTTTTGACCCAAGAGGCTTTCGACAATTTCAAATTGAGCAAAGAAGATTGGGAGTTGAAAAAAGAAGAGGACAAAGAAAAAAAGGAGAAAGAAGAGAAGGAGAAGAAAGAAAAAGAGGAGAAGGAAGCAGAGAAAAACAAGGACAAAAAGAAAGCCGACGACAAGAAGAAGGACGAGAAAAAAGAAGATAAAAAGGTCGAGCCGCTCAAAATCGAGTTGGACGACATCGAAAAACGTAAGACCCGCCTTACGATGCACTCCACCCGGTTGGCAGACGCCGTTTTGTCAAAAGACGGCGAAAAACTGTTCTACCTCGCCCTCTTCGAGAAGGGCTTTGACCTATGGGTGACAGAGCTACGCACACGAGAAACAAAGATGCACGTCAAGCTCGGTGCCAACAGCGTTGGCGGCATGGTGATGGACACTTCTGGCAAGACGCTGTACCTCATCGTAGATGGCAGCATCACGAAAATTGGGGTAGAAGACGGCAAGCGGGAAGGCGTGAACATGAAGGGCGAAATGGTGCTGAATGAGGACGTGGAACGTGCCTACTTGTTTGAGCATATATGGCGGCAGGTGGTTAAGAAGTTCTACACCAAAGACCTGCACGGCGTAGACTGGGATTTTTACAAAAAAGAGTACGCCCGCTTTTTGCCCTACGTCAATAACAACTACGACTTCGCCGATGTCTGTGGTGAGATGCTGGGTGAGTTAAACGCATCGCACACAGGGGCATTCACCTGGAAAAGCATACCAAACGCCGACCAGACGGCATCGCTCGGATGTTTTTATGAAGAAACCTACAAAGGCAATGGCCTGAAAATCAAGGAGGTATTAAAGAAAGGACCGCTCCACAATGGCGGCACAAAAATCAAAGCAGGCACTATCATTGAAAAAATTGACGGCCAGGAAATCGCAGCCAATACCAACTGGCATCCGTTGCTGAATCGCAAGGAGGGCAAAAACACCTTGCTTTCGCTTTACAACGAAACCACTAAGGAGCGCTGGGAAGAAGTGGTGAAGCCCATCGGCCTTGGCCAAGAAAACGAACTGCGCTACCAACGCTGGGTGGATCGCTGTCGCTTCTTGGTAGATAGCCTGAGTGCTGGGCGCATCGGCTATGTGCATGTCCGTGGCATGGACGACCGCAGCTACCGCACCGTTTACGAAGATGCTTTGGGCAAAAACGCCAACAAAGAAGCACTCGTGGTTGATACCCGCTTCAACGGCGGTGGCTGGCTCCACGACGACCTTGCTACCTTTCTCAACGGTAAGGCGTACATGACTTTCGAGCCTCGTGGCCAGAACATCGGCAATGAACCGCAGTTTAAATGGCGCAAACCCAGCACCGTGGTGATGAGCGAGAGCAACTACTCCGATGCGCACATGTTCCCTTACACCTACCGGGCACTTGGCATCGGCAAGCTCGTAGGCATGCCGGTGGCCGGCACTGGCACAGCGGTCTGGTGGGAGGGGCTGCAAAATGGTGTGGTCTTCGGCATCCCGCAAGTAGGCATGAAAGGCACAGATGGAAAGTACCTCGAAAATCAGCAACTGGAACCAGACATCTTAGCCCCTAACGAGCCAGGGGAAGTCAGCAAAGGCAGGGACCAACAACTGGAGGCAGCAGTGAAGGAGTTGTTGGGGCAGTTGAAGAAGTAGGGTATTTTTCCAGCCCCTAATCAAAAGGGCATCGGGCCGCCTTTGGC
>CAYTZS010000084.1:0-20994 GCA_964442355.1 uncultured Saprospiraceae bacterium
TACGCGCTGTGCGCACAGGCGACCTACTTCAAGGCCTACTTCGCAGTCCATGCGCCAGTGAACGCCGAGCGGTATGCGGCTCAGTGCATTTTCTTCCGACATTTCATAGAAATTGTTGAAGAAACGAGGGGTGCCGTTGAACTCGGTGCGGCCTTCATGCGAGCGGTCGGTCATGCCGTAGTGGTTGCCAAACACATCTGTCAGCACCTCTGCGCCAGCACCGCCCATCGTCGAGTGGCCAGACGGGTAGGCAGGGAAAGAAGGCGTCATACCCGTATCGCCTGTGAGTGGGTTCACCAAAGTTGGCTCCCAATTCGGGTCAATAAGGCGCTGTATATAGCTTTCCGGGCGCTCGTAGTTGTAGGCATACTTTGAGTGCCAGCAAGCAACGGCTGCGTCGTTGAGGGCAAGGCCGAGCTTTGCGTACATGAAGACTGCCGTTTCGAGGCTGATGTTTTCTTTTTCAACCACTTGGTTGGCGATGGAGACCCAACGTGGGCCGGGGCTGAAAGTCAGGTTCACGAGGTCATCGCTCCAGTAGAATGCGATCCATTGGCCATCTTCCCAGTTATCGTCGTTGATGGCGTTTTTTACCTCAAGTGCCTGAGCATACAGCGCCGATTGTGGGTCTTCGCTGTAAGTCAGCGGTGCCTTGCAAAGCTTGTCCGCAGGCAGGATGGCAAAGGTGCGGGCGTTGCCCCAATAGGCGAACATCGGTTTGCCGGGGCCTGGCACCGTGGGCACCCAGTCGCCGGGGCTATCGTAGTTGGCTTGCCAGTCGTAGCTGCCAAATGGGTCGAGGTAGGCATCGTGGCCCACAGCGTCCGTTTTTGACCATTCCCAAACAGCTTCAGCCACTGCCTTGCCGTATTCCTTGGAGCGCTCGTAAACCTTCGCGTTGGTTTCACTCTCGTACTTGCTTTCGAGGCTGCTTTCCAAGTCAGTCATGCGAGTGTACATGTCGCTGGGAGGGCTCACGAAGAACTTGTGCATCAAAGTTGCGTAAGTGTAATGAACCACAGTAGGCCAGTGGTAGTCGGCGTTCTTTTCCACGGCGGGGATGCTCAAGCCTGGGTACAGGCTGCTCATGGAGTTGTAGTCAGGCATACCTGTTACACAAGCTTCGTAGGCAGCCAAGCCCATGTAGGCCAACGCACGTGGAGCTGGGCCTGGGCGGTAGCCACCCATGTAGCGCTCAACGTCAAGGAACATTTGATTCCACTTGAAAGCGGCGTCAGCGTCGAAATCTGCTACTTGATAGTTGCTTTGCTCTTCGTCTTTGACACAGGAAGAAAAAAGGAAGGATACCAAAACAAAGCCGCATAGCACGGCCAAGGTGTTTCTCAAAAATGACATAGGATTATACTTTTAATATTTCAAATTGATTTCTAAAAACTGAGAGGAGCCTAGGCGAGTGGCTGTAAGCGTGATTAAAGATGCAAATCTACCGCCACAATTTGCTTATTCACTTAGTTTTAGCTTTAAAAAAGCTTAAAAACTTCTTAGAAAACACGTTCATTGGCTTATCACGCTGATAAATATGGAGCTTTGAGGCTATAATATCATGAAAGTACTTATTATCGAAGACGAAGTAAAGACTGTCCAGTCTCTAAAAAAAGGGCTGGAGGAGCACCAAATGTCCGTTGAGTTTGCTCACGACGGCCAGACTGGCAAGCAGCTTGCCGAGGTCGGCAACTTTGACGTCATCGTCTCCGATGTGGTCATGCCCAAAATGACAGGTTTTGAATTGGTGAAAGACCTGCGGCTTTCGGGTGTGGACACTCCTGTGCTGCTGCTCACGGCAATGGGCTCCACCGACGACAAAGTCACCGGATTTGAAGCCGGGGCCGATGACTACCTCGTGAAACCCTTCGAGTTCAAAGAGCTGCTCATGCGCATTCGGGCACTGGCCAGAAGGGGGAAAGAAGGCGCTACGCTAAAGCCCATCCTCACTTTTTCTGACCTGGAAATGAACCTCGACGCCAAGACCTGTACCCGCAACGGCAAAAAAATTGACCTGACGCCCAAGGAATTTGCATTGATGGAATACCTCATCCGAAACCAAGGGCGGGTCGTGTCAAAGGCCGAAATCGCCGAAAAGGTCTGGGACATCAACTTCGACACCGGCACCAACGTCATCGAGGTGTACGTCAGCTACCTTCGCAACAAGCTCGACCGACCGTTTGACAAAAAGCTCATCCACACAATGTTTGGACTTGGCTACGTGCTGAAAGAAGAGTAGGGCCAAACCCTACAAGTTTTGATAAACATGCAAATCAGAACCCGCCTGACAATACAGTTCATGCTCATCGTTGCAAGTATCATGCTGGTGGCGATGTTCTACATTTATTTTCAGTTCAAAAAGCACCTACAAAACGAATTTTACGGCAACCTTCGCTCCAAAGCCATCCTCACGGCGGGCGTGGCCGTGGGCCGACTGGAGCGGGAGGGGCTGGCGGAAGTACCCTCAAGTCCTATCAGTACCAGTTCTTTCACCGCTTTCACCGAAAACATCTCCATTTTTGACGACAAAGGCCGACGGGTTTATACGTTCAACCCTTCAGCCCCCAATTTTTCAAATGCTACCCTCAACGAAATCAACACCGTTGGCGAGTGCCGCTTCCCGCACAACGATTTCAATGCATTTGGCATCCGCTACCGGGCCCCTTCGGGCAATGCCTATGTCGTGATTGCGGAAGGAGTATTCCAGCCGGAGGAGCTGCACAACCTCTCCCGCATCCTCATCGTCGTGTTCTTGGCATTTTGTGCGCTGGTGGCCGTGGGGGGTTGGTTTTTTGCCGGACAGGCGCTGTCGCCTGTGAGCAAAATAATGAACCAAGTGGATGCCATCCTGCCCAGCGACATGAGCCGCCGCCTCGAAACCTCCCGCAACCAAGATGAACTGGCCCGCCTCGTGGTCACCTTCAACCGACTGCTCGATCGCCTCCAATCGGCCTTCAACGCCCAGAAACTGTTCTTGTCCAACATCTCCCACGAGCTGAAAAACCCCCTGACAGTCATCATTTCACAAATAGAAATCACCCTGCAAAAAGACCGCCCGGACTCCGAATATCGCCAAACGCTGCAATCTGTGCTGGACGATGCCCGTGAGCTGAACCTCGTTTCCGACAAGCTGATGCAGCTCGCAAAAATCAGTGCATCGGGCGCCGAGGTGGAGTTCGACCGTATCCGCATTGACGAGGTGGTTTGGCAGGCAAAGGCCACCCTGTTGAAGGCACACCCTGATTATAAAGTAAGCTTTGAAATCGTGAACTTGCCGGAAGAAGAGGAAAAACTTTACGTGAAGGCCAATGAACAACTGCTGCGCACGGCCCTGACCAACCTCATGGACAACGGATGCAAGTTCAGCCCCGACCGCAAAGTGAAAGTCCGCCTCTTGTTCATGCCCGAAGGAAATTCCGTCATCGAGATACAGGACCAAGGCCCCGGCATCCCCGAGGCCGAGGTGCCGCTGGTGTTCGAGCCGTTTTACCGTAGCCCAAAAACCGACAGCGTGAAGGGCAGCGGTGTCGGCCTTTCACTAGTGGACAGCATCGTGAAGCTCCATCGGATAGAACTGAAACTATCGGGCAAACAGCCAAATGGGACGGTGTTTCGCTTGGAATTCCCACTAAGTTGAGTTTCAATTTCCGATTTTTGCGTTCGCAACTCAAAACCCCAACTCAAAACTTGAACCTCTAAGAAATGAGCATTTTATCAAACAGGAAAATAGTCGTTGTGCTGGCGGTGTTAGCAGCGTTCGTGCTTGGCTTGCTTGTATGGCGCAGCTTTTTTTCTGACAAAAAAGCGCTTCGCCCGCCAGCACCTGCCGTTGCGCTCATGCTCGACTGGTACGATTTTGCACTGAAGGCAGAGCGCTACTCGGAGGGCTACCGCGCACCCGTGGCTGCAAGGGTTTATGCCTACGCAGGCCTTGCAGCTTGGGAAGCTGCCTTGCCAGCACTCGGCAACAAATGGCAGTCGCTGACACCGAAATACCCAGCACTGAAAGCCCCAAAGCCGGAGACCGGCGTGGCCTACCACCTGCCCTCGGTACTCAATGCTTGTTACAGCCAGATTTTTCAAAAACTCTTCATCGCTGCCCCACGGAACATAGAGCAGGCCCGCCTGAATTTAGAGCAAAAATGGGCTGCCCAATCGCTGAAAGAAGTTGACTCCCTGACTTTTTTTGCATCCGTTGATTTTGGGCGAAAAATGGCCTTGGCCGTTTACGACTGGTCAGCCACTGACACGCTCGGACACATGGCCAATCTCCACAACTACGACCGCAGCTTTGCCCCCCCCGTAGGCTCTGGTTTCTGGCAGCCTTGCGAGGATTTCCCCATGCCTGCCCTGCTGCCTCACTGGGGCGAAACACGAACTTTTACCATCCAAACCGCCAACTACCTAGCTGCACCGTTGCCCCCTTTTTCGATGGAGCCACAGTCAGCTTACTACGTGCAGGCTTTGGAGGTTTACACCATGAACTCGCCGCTTTCGCCCGAAAACAAGTGGGTGGCTGAGTTCTGGAGCGACGATTTCCCCGGCCTTACCTTCTCCTCCGCTGGCCGCTGGATTTCCATCACCAACCAAGTCATCCGGCAAGACCGACCTGAGCCGGAACGGGCACTGGAGACCTATCTCAAGCTCGGCCTGGCTCTCTCCGATGCCGCCGTAGCCTGTTGGAAGTCGAAGTACCACTACAACCTGCTGCGCCCCGAGACTTACATCCGGCAGACGATTCAGCACGACTGGCGGGCCATCGTCCACACGCCTTCGTTCCCGGCCTACCCCTCAGGCCATGCCATGCTCTCGGCTAGTGCTGCTGAGGTACTGACCAGCCTGTACGGCCGAAAATTTGAGATGACCGACCGAAGCCACGAAGGCCGAATAGAGTTCAAGGGCACGCCCCGCCATTACCATTCTTTTTATGAAATGGCCTTCGAAAGTGCTTCTTCCCGCATCCCGCTCGGCGTACACTACCGCATGGACTGCGACGAGGGCACCCGCCTTGGCCTGGCTATCGGCAAAGTGGTGGCCGACCTGCCCGTTGCCCAACTGGTACAATAGCTTGGAAGTGAGCAGTGAGTAAACTTGCTTCGCAAATTCAAAGTATTCCATAAATTGGCGCTCCAAGTTTTGACCTGACCAAATTCAAGCTATATGTCTAAAAATCTAACCGCCCTGTCCGGTAGGAAGGGCCTCACCGACAACCTCTTCGAAGCTATTGGCAACCTGACCGAGCCAGAAGGCTTTCTGGACAAAAATGACGCCGCCCAGTTGGCCGAAAAATACCTCGTCGGCGATGCGGCAGTATATGGCGCCAGCACATTTTACGACTTCACCCGCCCGGAGAACAAGGGCAAAAAAGTCTATGTCTGCAACGGCAGCGCCTGCCTCGTGGCAGGTACGCAGGAAGGGCTGAAAGACCAGTTGCGCCAGCATTTCAAGGAAGAAGAAATCGGCGAAATGTGCTGCCTCGGCCGCTGCCACGAAAACAGCGCCTTCTACTACAACGGCCACAACTACTCCGGTGGCAACCTGCCACCCTTCGACAACTCAGACTGTGTGGGCTGCATGGACAACTACAACGTGCAGGCCATCGGAGCGGGTATTTTGACCAAGCCATTCGCTTCGCTGGATGCGCTTCGGGAGGATTTCAAGGCCATGCTGGCCACCTCGCCGGAAGATTTGCTGGCGCAAATCAAGGCGTCCGGCCTGCGGGGCAGGGGTGGCGCAGGCTTCCCCATCGGCATCAAGCTGGAGGGTTGCCGCAAGGCCGAAAGTGACCAAAAATACATCGTCTGCAATGCCGACGAGGGCGACCCCGGCAGCTACTCCGACCGTTATTTGCTTGAAAACCAGCCGATTGCAGTGCTTGTCGGCCTCATCATCGCTGGTTACGTGACCGGGGCCAGCCGGGGCGTGATGTACATCCGCTTCGAGTACCCGGAGAGCATCGAGACCATCAAAAAAGCCATCGCCGATCTGGCCGATGCCGGGCTGACGGGCAAGAACATCCTCGGCAGCAACTTCGAGTTCGAGTTCAAAATCATCGAGGCCAGGGGCGCCTACATCTGCGGCGAGGAGACGGCGCTGCTGTCCAGCATCGAGGGGCAGCGGCCAGAAGTGCGGGTGCGCCCGCCCTACCCCGTCAATTACGGCCTCTTCGGCAAGCCGACGGTGGTGAACAACGTGGAGACGCTCGCCAACCTGCATTTCATCGTCAAAAACGGCGGCGAGGCATTTGCCAAAATCGGCACCCAGCGCAGCAGCGGCACGAAGCTCGTCTCCCTCGACAGCGCCTTCCGTCGCCCCGGCATTTACGAAGTGGACATGGGCACGCCGCTCGCCACGGTCGTCGAAGAATTGGGCGGCGGCTTCCGACGCCCGGTGAAGGCACTGCACATCGGCGGGCCGCTCGGCGGCCTAGTGCCCGTGTCGAAGCTATTCGACCTGACGGTGGACTTCGAAAGCTTCGCCCAAAACAGCTTCCTGCTCGGCCACGCCAGCATCGTGAGCGTACCGGAGGAATACCCGATGGTGGCCTACCTGGAGCACTTGTTTGCCTTCACGGCCCACGAGAGCTGCGGCAAATGCTTCCCCTGCCGCATCGGTTCGGTACGTGGCAAAGAGCTTTTGCAAAAGGCCCAAAACGAGGGCTACAAGATTGACAATGAGCTGTTTACAGACTTGCTGGACACGATGAAAAAAGGCTCGCTCTGTGCCCTCGGAGGCGGCATCCCGCTCCCGGTCATGAATGCCATGACGTATTTTGGCGAGGAGCTGAGTGGGTATTTCAAAGAGCGTGTTGGCTAGTGTTCGCCGCTTATTGTAAAAGTAAAAGCCCTTACGTGCGGTGATGCAGGTAAGGGCTTTTTCAATAAGTGTGCGCAGTGATTGATTACTGCTTCACAAACTGCACCGGCAACTTGCCTTCGGTACTAATGAAATAAAGTCCAGGGGGCAAATTGGATACGTCAATCGTATGACGCTCCGTGTCCGGTGAAACTTTCTCCAAAAGTACCCTGATGCCAAGGGCATTCTCGATGGAGAGTTGGGTTACTAGTGGATTTGGTTCCATCACAATGGTCACTTCCCTACCCGCAGGATTGGGGTAAACCAAGAGTCGTTCAGCCTCCGCTACATGGTGGTGCGGGCTGGCTGGGCCTTGGATTTGATTGTTTGTAGGCTGATATGGTTCGCATACTTGGATGCCACACTCACCTAAGGCGTCTCCATGCGCTAGATGAATGGCAGCAGGATTCTCGGCAAGGCACAAAGTGTTTGAGTTGCCATTGTTTAGCACATGGCAAATCAGGACTTTGTCATTGTTGTTTCCGCATGTTACATCCACTGCCTCAACAAGCACCGATGCTGTGGCAGTACAATTTGAAGCATCTGTTACAGTAACCGTGTAAGTCGTAGTTATGGCCGGACTCACAGTTATGGATGCTGTATTGCCACCATTGCTCCACGCATAGGTCGTTGTACCATTTGCTCCTGACACTGACGAAGCTAAAGTAGTTGAAGCAGCCGGGGCGTAGCCAAAGTAAACCGTCCTACAGGCTGGAAGTGAAACTGCTATGGTGCAACAGCCCTCATCAACAGCTAAGTCACAATCCTCGTCAACGCTGTTTCCGCAAACTTCATCAGCACCGGGGAAGATGGTTGCATCGTTGTCATTGCAATCATCGCAAGCCATAGAACCATCGTTGTCATTGTCAACGTCAGGCACTCCACAACCACAGACTCCGGGAGCTACTTTATTAGGATCGTTGGGACAATCATCATGGCAATCAACAGTACCATCACCATCGGTATCGGCATCCGAAACCCCACAACCACAAATACCATAAGCTACTTTATTGGGGTCGTTGGGGCAGCCGTCAATGCAATTGGCAGTGCCATCCCCATCAGAATCAACCTCAGGTACACCACAGCCACATTGACCTGGTGCCGTTGAGTTTGGGTCGTTCGGACAGCCATCATTGCAATCCAACGTCCCATCGCCATCAGTGTCAGTATCTGCAACTCCGCAACCACAGGTGCCAGGAGCAGTTTTTTCAGAATCGTATGGGCAGCCATCGTTGCAATCTGCTGTGCCATCGCTGTCTGAATCCGTTTCCGCTTCACCACATCCGCATTGCATGGGGTTAGTTTTATTAGGGTCGTTCGGACAATTGTCGCTGGCGTTATTCACGTACCCTGATGGTTGCTCGCAGGCTGAGATGAAGTTGTTCGGGTCGCCTGCGCCGTCGTTGTCAGTGTCGCTGTACCAAAGCAGGTATTCGGGGATGACTAAATCTGGAGCATAATATACGCAGGTAACACCCAATGCAGCAGCCCATACGGTATAGGTTCCAGAAGGAAGGTTATTAAAAAAAACAGTATTATCGCCATTGTCAAAAAAGTTTAAGAATTCTTCATTGGTAGCTTGGTTTCTAAGAACTACCCCGTAACCCGTTGCTTCGAATAAGCATGCAGTGGTGGACAGGGTATATTGAACCCCACATGTTGTAATATTGGATGCAGTCAATGTTCCATCACATCCGTTGCTGGTCAATGTATAGTCTATCATTGCACCGCAAGGAAACGGACTTTCTTCCTCCCAAGCTGCCTGACCATTTAAGGTAGGATAGGCAAAAATCTGTGTGACAAGAGGATTCTCCGAAAAAGCAGGAAGCGATATCGTTAATGTTTGTCCAGGCAGCCCTACCCACATGCCTTCGAGCCCCAATGTTTGACTTATAGCTTCCGATACATGCCACTCATCATAACATACATCTGAACTGAAAGACAATGTAACAAGTGAACGATCGGGGCAAAACATCCCTACCGGATTAATGACTTCATTGACTATGGTAAGTGTAGAACTACATGAGGTGTTCGGATAAGGGGCAACAGTTACTATTGCCGTACAGGTGGCGGTGTTGCCTTCCTCGTCAGCTACCGTCAGGGTTACAGTGTTTTCACCTATATTAGAACAGTCGAAGTTATACGGAGAAACGCTCAGTAGTAGCTCAACCTCAGTGCAATTGTCAGCGCCATCTTCAAACACATCCGATGGCTCAATAGTGGCAGTGCCATCGAGTGACAATTCAACTGAGTGGTCTTTGCATACTACCGTAGGCGGTGTGCTATCCAACAATTTTATGGTAAAACCTCCATATTCAGATGGGGTGGAGCCATTCACCAAAACGTAATAAGTTGTTCCAGCAACAGTTGTTACAGTCACTTGGTTGCCGTTTGAATTAGAAGAGGCACAGGTTAAATTGCCGCAACTGCCATTATAAACTCTAATGGTTGCATCGAAATTGGCATTGAGCAAGGAAATGGTCTCATCATTGCCCGTGCCAACAAAGCTATACCAGACACCTTGTGCAGAAGCATCTGACCCACATAAAGGAATCCCTGGGAAATCGGACCTTGCGCCATAAGTGGTTTCTACCAGTGCTTGGTCACAAGCAAACAACGGAATTGCACCTTCACAAACATCGTTCGGAAGTGGTGGGTCACAATTGAGGCACTGCACCGTAGTGGTTCGACAAATGAAGGCCGTTCCACAATTTGGTAAGTTCCAATGTGCATAGATTGGCCCAGTAAAAGTGTTGTCAAAGGTGAGTGGCAGCGGGCTAAAAGCAAGTACTGGACCTTCAGGGGTGCCTGCCCGAATCGTGA
The DNA here is from genome assembly GCA_964442355.1 of uncultured Saprospiraceae bacterium. Lineage (GTDB taxonomy): Bacteria > Bacteroidota > Bacteroidia > Chitinophagales > Saprospiraceae > UBA6168. Next base: position 9,682 of record CAYTZS010000084.1, read on the forward strand.
TGATGCCGTTAGGAGCCGTTGAGGTGAACTGCAAAGTCATACCAGCTACTGCATCAGGTATTTCAGAATAGTCGCCTTCCCAAGTACAGTCCGAGATAGTGATTGGAGCTGAATTATTGTTTAGAGGGTAGGCAAATTGTGGCCATTGGAAAGCGTTCGTGCAGCCGCTGGGTGGGGTATCACATAATGCCTCTACTTCTTGCTCACTGTTACATCCTGTTGCATTGCAGCAAATGCTAACAGAAGCAGGATTGTTTGGGTCGGTAATTCGTCCGCAAATACTCTGTATAGCACATTCAGAAAGCAAAGGATGGCCTCCTATAACCAAGTTGTCAATTGAAGTGGGATCGATATTTTCAAGCCCTTGTATGGATTGCAAAGATTGGTTGCTTATCAATGTTAATCTACACCCTCCTATAGAGTTCAAGTTGCTAAGGGCATCAAGAGAAGTTAGTAGATTATTATTTTCTATCCTGATTTCCCACCCACTTACTGCGTTGAGATTGTTGAGGCCCTCTAAGGAAGTTAAGCTGGGGCAGTTCTGAATAAACATTCCTTGGCCGATGTAACTGAGGCTATTTAACCCATTTAACGAGGTTAAATGCTCGTTCATTTGAACCATAAAATCACCAGCAACAGAGGAAATGTTGTCTAAGCCGCTTAATGAAGTCAATCCTACAGTTTCCCTTATTCTCAGGTGGCTACCAATTGTTGATAAATTATTTAACCCATTCAAAGAGGCTAAGGTATAGGTGTATCTTATTTCTACAGATTCAGTAACAGTAGTAATGTTCTGAAGCCCTGCTAAGTCTGAAATATCAGAAGGTGGTGAATACCGGCCAATTCCTAATGTCCCATTAATAGTAGTGCAATTTGGATACGCAGTGGCGAATGCATTTACATCGGCTTGAGTCAAGAGGTAGACACTACCCGGTGGGCACTGCCCCCGCAAAAAAAGATTGGGCATTATGGAAAACCCAAATATCAGCAGGAACCCGATGCTCAAGGTGCGGAAATTGGATTGAAGATAGTTTTTCATGACTGAAAATTTTGATGGTGATAGTTTTTTGAACAAACTTGCTCCTTGGACAAAGCAATGGCTATGCACTGTCAAGATGCAGCTATTGGTTCTGGTTTTTATTTATGATTTTACAAGGGGGAAGCATTGGCCTGGCCTAATCCAAGCCAATGCTGTGGCGATTACAACCCTTCCAGCGTCCCATCGAAACTGATTTCTCCTGCGCTTGGGCTGCCGTCAGGGTTAACGGGTTCGGCAGTGCCCTCGTAGGTGCCGCTACCAGTTACGCCTTGGTAGTTGCCCGTGCCGCTGGTGATGTCCCAAGTGCCGTTGAAAGTGACGTTTCCATCTTGACCGGGGATGGCAATACCCGTGTAGTCGCCATACAGCTTTTGGCCGTTTGCTGCTGTCATCTCGTATGGCCCGCTTTGCAAAAACGGGAAATAATTAGTATTGAGGGTGGAAATAGAGTGCATGGTGGTTTTGCCGAGGTGTGTGGCCTTGCCCGTTCCGTTGATATCAATTGTGACGATGCCTTGGTCAAACCCAATGGACTGCACCGTCGTTTTGAACGAGGCCTTGAAGGGTACTTCGGCGCTTCTTGAAGTGATATTTTCGTTTGCTAATGTTGGATTGGCCTGTGCTTGTTCAGCAACTATTTCGAGTTCTTCTTTTTGGCAGCTGGCAAACACCAACAATAAAAGGGCGAGGGAAGGAAGTAATAAATTTTTCATGATTCAAAAGATTTTAAAGTGATTAATGATTGTTTTATGCCCATGCACAGCATAGGTTCACCAATAAAAAAGGCTGTGACGACTCTATCGAAGTGCTGCATCTTCTAACCGAGTATGATTGATTTGATAAGCGTTTGATTCTTAATGGGATACACACCTTAAAATGTCATCTCCCACTCAATCCGCCCAAAGCCGGCACCAGTAACCTGGTCCATCGTCACGCCGGAAACGCCACCACTGGTGGTCGTGATGTCTTTGAAGCGGCCCGTGCCCGAAATCGCATTTTCGGTGACATAGATGCCAAACTCCTGCCCCATCACGGCCTGCGAGCTGCCACCCATGCTGATGGTGTTGCCTTCGGCATCTGTGTAGGTGGTGTTGAAGTTTGAACCTTGGCCTAAGATAAAGTCAAAGACAAAGGTGCTTTGATTGGTGATTGGCCCAATGATGTTGAGGGTGCCAGTTCCAGTTATAGAGATTTCAGCGGTGAGGGGAATGCCATCGGGCGTGGCGGTCAGCACATTGAAGGCCGTCTGCTGGTAGGTCATGTCGCCAGTAATGGCGGTGTTTTCGACTTCGTACTTGTCTTCTTTTTTGCAACCAGCGGTCAATACAAAAAGCAGCAGCAAGCAGAAGATGGCAGACAAAGCCAAGGAGGTGATTAAATTGCTTTTCATTGTTAATGATTTTAAGCGTTGATAGAATATGGTTGATGATTGAAAATACGAGTTCAGGTGTCTTGAATACAAGACATGCATCTGGTTGAGTTTGTCCCAAGCTTCACCATAGGATTCCGTGGTGAAGCGAAAACGGATTATTTAACTTTCTCGAACAAAATCGGTGACACGTGTTGGTTGAATGGGAAATGTTTTCAGCAATGGCTGCACATCAAATGTCTGGTCGGTTCGGTCAAAAAGGTCCGACAAGAACATAATACGGCTTATGCCGGGATGAAATGGTTTTATAATTCGAGACATAATACGCAGTACACCATTCGGCAAATGACTGACCTTCACGGGCTTGCCTATTTTTGCCGCATACATTTCTACTATTTCATGGCGGGTTGGATTGTCTAACCCGCCAATTTCATAAGTTTTATTATGACATTTTGGGTCATCCAGTATAAGTGCCATCAATTGCGCCACGTCCTTGACAGATACGAAATTGGTCGGGTTTACGCCCTTGCCAAATAGCGTCACTTTTCCTTTTTGCAGGATGGGTTCCCCAATCAATACCTGTATATGCATCTCCATAAAAGCGGATGGCCGAACGATGTTGTAGGCCATGCCCGACTGCTTAAGATGCTCTTCCACCTCCCATTTTCTTCGGCAAAAATCCAATGGATGGTCGGGGGAAGCACCGAGGATGGAGGTGAACAGAAAGTACCTCACACCTGCCGAAACTGCTGCATCCACAAGGGCTTTTTGGCCCTCACCATCTATTTTTTCGGAGGAGTACCTGCCCCTGCCGAGCATCGAATGTGCGGCGGAAATGACTACATCCATACCTTTGCAGGCGCTTTCCAGCGAGGTTTTGTCGGCGAGGTCGCCTTTAACGACCACTACGCCCAACTCGCTCAAGCGGCTTGATTTTTCGGGGTTGCGTGTCAATACATGGACGCCCATGCCCTTGTCCAGTAGCAATCGAATCAGCTTTTGTCCCAACATCCCTGTGCCACCGACTATCAATATTTGCTTCATATGGCCTGAAATTATATGGGTTTGTTGATAGCGCCCAATTGTTCGAACATTTCCATTTGGTCCATCATTGGCAAAGCGCTGATAATCTTATCGCATACCACGTGATATTTAATCATCATCGGTAATTCTACTTTTCGGAAAGTAGCAGGTATCCCATGTATCTCTCCCTTGTGGGTTCCCCTGAATACGCCATGTGCAATGACATAATCGCCTTCTGCGGTTAAGTCTTCAATAAAAATGGTATAATCAGGGAAGGCACCTCTAAATGTTAGTAAAGCCTTAATATAGTTTTCATTGTCTGTAAATTTACGCATTACCGCTTCGAGCTCTTCTGCTCCGTCTGTAGCCATTAGAGCAGTACCATAGCGAAATATCAGCTTTTTGTTTCGTTCTGTTTTTTCGGAATTGCTCATATCGTTGCTTTTTTTGGTTGATTGGTTTGGGGTCAGACCGGCTTGTTGATTGCGCCCAATTGTTCAAACAATTCCATATTGTCTTGCATCGGCCAAGCATTGATAATCCTATCATTCACCACATGGTATTTAACCATTATTGGGAATGCCACCTTTCGGAAAGTGGCGGGTATTCCGAATATTTCTCCGGTGTGCGTCCCCTGGAGTTTCCCATGAGCAATAACAAAATCGCCTTCAGCGGTTATGTCCTCAAAGAAGATGGAATAATCCGGAAAGGCATTTCTAAATGTCATGATGGTTTTGATATAGTTTTCATTGTCCGTGAATTTACGCATGGTTTCTTCGAAACCAACAACCACTTCCAGAGCATTCAAGGCAGCAGTGTAGCGGAGGATTAACTTTTTGTTGCGCTCTATTTTTTCCAAATCATTCATGCTTCTGTTTATTGAGGTTAAGCAGGTTTGTTGATTGCGCCCAATTGTTCAAACAAATCCATGCTGTCGGCCATTGGCCATGCATTAAGTATTTTGTTGTTTACCACATGGTATTTATTCAATATTGGATATTCCACCTTTCGGAAGGTAGCGGGTATGCCAAATATTTCCCCTTTGTGGGTCCCCCTGAAAATGCCATGGATTATCACGAAATCATCTTCAGCCGTCACGTCTTCGATAAAGATGCAATAATCCGGAAAGGCATTTCTGAACATCAGCAACAACTTTAAATAACCTTCATTGTCCGTGAAGTTGCGAATGATGTTTTCGGCTCCATCGGCTACTTCTAGTGCATTCATGGCGGCAGCGAACCGAAGCACAAATTTTTTGTTCCGTTCCGTTTTTTCCGAATTATCCATTTCGATTACTGCTTTTGATGATACAAAGATGAAGCCCCTGATGTCGTGCCTGTTAACAGCCATTGCCCAATATTTTTAATTATTGTTCCATCGCTGCCCCGGTTTATGCTATTGTTTCATTTTCTGGGCTTTTCGCCATTCCGTTGCCGATGTTTTGAACTCGGATAGGAAGCTGCTGGAAAAATAGCTCAACTCATTGAAGCCGACCCGTTCGGCCACCTCCCGAATTGGCAGTTCCGTGGATTCCAGCAGTTCAGCGGCTTTCAAGAGCCGGATGTGCCGGATATAGTTGGCCGCCGAATAGCCCGTCAACTGCTTCAACTTCCTGAACAATTGTGTTTTGCTGATGCCCAAATGCCGTTCCAAGGCACTGGAGTCAAAATCTGGTGCATTGAGGTGCTTGGTGATGCAGCTGATGACATTCTCCAAAAACTCCGTGTCACCCCTCGACCTCGTGGCTTTCAGCTTGTCTTGCACGAAAGCGCTTTTCCCAAACTCTTCGAACCTACTGACCACTTTGTTGTGGTAGAAGTCCGAGTTCAAAATGAAGTCGTTGTTTTGGCTGGAGATATCAAGCTGCTGTTTCTCGTTCAATGCTACAGGCGATTCGTGCGGCTCTGAAATCGCCGAAATGGGCCATTCAATGAAAATAACCGGATTTTCATTGCCATCGGCGGCTACCTTGAAGCGGTTGTTGTCTGGCTTGAAAATAAGGTTGGGGTTGAAAAACAAGCGCTTGCTCCTAACCTCTATCCTGAGAAAATGGTCGTCACTTTCTGCATCATGCCTTTTTAGAGTTGCCACCGTGAGTGCATGGCCTTCTGGCAAGATGTACAACAGTTTCAGGACAAGGCTGAGCACAGGTGCCAGCACCTCGTCCATGGGCACCTCAACAAAAAAGGAGGGAGCTGTGACTTCAAAACGCATGGATATTTGCCGCTGGTCAGCAACGGGCTGGATTGCCTGAAGGCTATCTCGGAGCAATTGATTGATGTCGAGTGTATTCATCATTGTTCAATTGGCTAGTCCATTGTAAATCTATCAAAGCATTGCGGCAAAGGAAGCTTCAAGGTACAAAATAATGAAAAAATAGGAATTTTCAATTCCAATTTTCAATACCCCGTCCCTAATCAAAAACACACACCCACGAATGAAAAATACACGTTTACCGACGCTCGCAAACACGTACTTTTGAAAAACACACACGTACTTATGGCTTTTGCATCGAAACGATCGAGAAATAACAACTGTCGCTATGGCTGGTGAGCTACTCCCAAGCCATCGGTGCCAATTTGCCGGAGGCTGTGATTTTTTGGCAGGTTTGGCTCTTGCGGGAAGACTTTGGGTGGCAAGCATTATTTTCCACATCAAAGACCGCTAAGTGGGGAGGCCGCTACACCGAATTTTGCCCAATAGCCGGAAAACCCATCTCCGATGGCATTGAAAGAATGCCATCGGATAAGGTAGGCTTAGGCGTTCTTCTAGAGCGTTGGTAGGTTTCAAAACTAGTACAATCAGGGCGTAAAAAAGGCAATTGCCAATTTTCATTTGACTCATTAGTCTGTTTGTCAGACTCAAAGCTAAATAAGCCATACCCTCATTTTTCTGCCCACTTAGTAAATGGCAGCTTTGGACGTGCATTCAACTACTTTCAATTAGTAAATGACAGGAATACCCCTCAAGGACAAAGGGAGATGACCACCCTGGTGCCAGCGGCCGAGCCGTCTTGGTTGGTTAGGTCTTCGACATGCAGCTCGGCAGATTGGAAGTGCTGTTTGGAGAGCAAGGCGATTCTTTCTTCACTTATCTGCATTCCAAAAGACTTGGTGTACTTTAAGTTTTTGCTTTTCAGTTCCTTGGCCTTCTCCCTGCCGATGCCGTTGTCTTCGATGATACATTGGAAGCCGCCATCGGGGATAGCTCTTAGGAATATGCCAAGTTTGCCGATGCCTTCCGTTTTGTGGAGCAGGCCGTGCCAGATGGCATTTTCGACGTAGGGCTGCAACAGCAGCGGGGGGATGTGCAGAAAGTGTACGTCAAGGCTATCCTCAATCTCAATTTGATACTCAAACTTGCGCTTGAAACGGTGCTGCTCTATTTCCAGCATCAGGGCAATAATTTCCAGCTCTTCGGCCAGGGTTATCATCTCCCGCTTGGAGCATTCGAGCGCCTTCCTTATCAGTAAGCTGAATTTGTCAAGGTAGTCCACCGTTTTTTCCTGCTCCCCTTTTACGATGTACCACTTCAACGAGTTGAGGGCATTGAAAATAAAGTGTGGGTTGATTTGCGCCCGCAGGGCAGAAAGTTCGAGACGGCTGAGCTGTTCTTCGTATTCGGCCTTCAGGGCACGCTCCCGCCCTTGTCGAACTTTTCGGCTGAAATAGGCCCAAAAAATTGCGCCAACCAGCAGGGTAAGGCCAAGCACCCGAAACCAGACCGTTTGCCAGAATGCCGGAACGATGTGCACGGGCAGCGACACAACGTTCGTGTTGGACCATTCTCCGGCGGCATTGCTGGCCCGCAACTCAAATGTGTAGCTGTCCGGTGGTATTTCACCGAGGAAAATACTGCGCTCATTCCCTACATCCACCCAGTGCAAATGATAGCCAGCCAACCTGTACTGAAACTTGATTTGCTTGGCATCCCAAAACCAGGGCATCCCAAAGCTGACGTCAAACGAACGGTAGGGATAGTCCAAATGAATTTCATTGGGAAACCTAAAAACCACCTCTTCGTCAATGGAGGTGAAATAGGAATAGGAAAAAATCTGCGGGGTGGGAAACCGCCTGTCAGTTGTCAGTGCCTCCGGTTGAAATGTGTAGTAGCCATCCAATGTGCCCAACATGAGGCCGTCGTTGGGCAAGCTGGCCATTGTGAGCACTTGGGCGGGCAGTAGGCCGTAAGCCCTGCCGAAATAGGAAACTGATAAATCCGCTTGGTCAATTTTGAAAAGCCCCAAAGCTGACAGCGCCCAGATATTGCCATCCGCATCGCTCTTCAATGTCGAAATCTGGTCGGCTTGGTTTCCAGAAGCACTGCCCCGAAAGACTTTTATGACCTGTGGATGAGGCCGTCCGGGCTCTAGGTAAATTACCCCATCGCCACCACTGCCGACCCAGAGTCGGCCCTTTTTATCTAGGGCAAAAGCGTTGAAATCTACAAACTCAATCGGCTTATCTGTTTTGGCGTCCATTCCGTACCGGAAAAAAGATTTACCACCATCATCGGAGTAGCCGAACCCCCGGTCGCAGGCAAACCAAACCCGGTTTTGTCCTGTCTCCGTAAAGTCAACGAACTGCCGCCAGCTTATCTGCGACCCTGACAAGGAATCGGAAAACGAACTGACCTGGTAACCTTGGCTATACAGGTCGTCCAACACGAGCAGTTCCCTGTTGGTGCCAACCCAAAGCCGCTGTTTGCTGTCCAAAAAAGCAGACAGCATCCATTTTCCCTGCTGCACCAAGCTGTCAATGCCCCTAAAATAAACGGGCTTGGCAGATTTATCACCCCGACGGTAGCGGTACAAACTTTTTTCACCGACTAGCCAGAGCACTTCTTGCTTGTCAATTAAACAATCTCTGACACCTAAGTCCCCCTCCAACATGTCAATGGGAATCTTCTTGTGCATTCCGCCATCTGGTTGTTTTTCAAAGAAAAAAGGCTTGTTTGTAGTCAGATATTGAGTCCCATCTTTGGTGAAAGCAGCAAAGTGGACGACGGTTCCCGTTTTAATTTTGCGAAGCAATTGTTGGTTGGGGTGGTACATTTGCATACCGTCCATTCCACCACCAAACATGGCAAAGCTGCCGTCCTTGATTGGGATGATTTGTTCCGCAGCAGCCCGCAGGCTCCAGAATTGATCGGATTCAAACGGTGAATTTTTGTCCCGCAGGGGTACTCGGAGCGTAAAGTACATGTCCTGCGGACGAAGCGCCAGCAGGCCGTCCCGACTTTGCACCCAGATTTCCTCCCCTGGCCCCTGCGCAATGGCCGGGACCTCGGTTAGGTCGAAGCGCTTTTCTTTGTCCGTCAGGAAGTTCCCCTCCCAGCGCATTTGCTGCGTGTTGAACACCAAGATGCCATCCCACCAAGTACCGATATACAACCTGCCATCGGTGTGCATGTACACGCATCTGGCAGAGGCGGTCGGGAAGGGCGTTTCGTCCTTTGGGAAAAGACGGAGGGCCTTGGTTGCTGTATCAAACAGGTAAAGCCCCTCGACGCCACAAATCCAAAGCCTTGAGGGCTGGTTTCTGTCCCTCGTGCAGGTCAGCAAGTCGTTGGCACGGGGATGCCTAGCTGCATCCACGAACTGACTCGGCAGGAAATGCTGAAAGCTTTTTTTCGATTTATTGAAAATGGCAAAACCGTTGCTTTCCAATATCATGAACAACAAGCTATCGGCATCCACGAGGTAGTCAACGGTGTTGGAAGGCAGGGCATCTTTAATTTTTGAATTGCTCAAATAATGGGTCAATTCAAACGTATGAGGGTCAAATATACCAAGTCCATTGTTCAGAAAGCTGCAATATATTTTGTCTTTTTGGTCAATGGCGATTTTGTAAATATTGCGTAGATATACGCTGTCCTTTCCCGACATTAATGGGAAACGTTCGAATTCCACCCCATCAAAACGATAAAGCCCCTGTGCTGTACCCAACCACAAATAGCCCTTTGAATCGGCAGCCGCATCTGCAATTTTGTCAATGGGCATGCCGCTTTCTCTCGATAAAAACTCAACAAAATCATATTGCCCAAGGCATATAATCGGGCTGCAAATCAATGCCCATAAAAACAAGTATAGGTTTATTAAGGGCTTTTTCATAACAATTTAAGAAAGTCGTCTTTTCTGCTCCGTGATATTTTGATTTCCTCGCCATTTGACATCACTATACACCCGCCATCTGTTTTCTTGTATTGTGTTATTTCCACTAGGTTTATAAGAAAGGAAGCATGTATCCTGTAAAATTGGTAGCCATTTAATAAATCTTCAAAATACCGCAGTGTTTTCGAGGCCAAAATTGATTTCGAATTTTTAAGCTGAATGATTGAATAATTGCTTTCTGATTTGATGTATAGAATATCATCTATGTTCAAGAACAAAATGGAGTCCTGTACTGGAATCGCTATTTTTTTGGAGGGGAAGTTTTGGAGGTTGAGCAATTGGAGGAGCAGGGGTTGGTCGTCGCCTTTGATTTTGATATTCACCCGTTTTTTCAACTTTTCTACCGCACTGACGAGTTCGTCTTTGCTTATTGGCTTGAGCAAATAATCAAGTGCATTTATTTTCAGTGCTTTCAACGCATACTCATCGTATGCAGTAGTGAACACTACTTCAAAATTGATTTTAGGTATTCGGCGCAGCAGTTCAAATCCATTGAGGAAAGGCATTTCGATATCAAGAAAAACGACGTCTGGCTGCATTTTTTCAATAGCACTCAGCCCCTCCTCTGCAGCATTGCACGCTGCAATGATTTTCATTTCGGGGCAATAGGTTTCCAATTGCCACCTTAGCAGGTTGAGGCAGTCTTGTTCGTCGTCAACTAAAATGGTGGTAAACGGCATAATTGGCAGTTCAATTGAGTTAACAAGTATCGTGATTTTCAACGAAGCAGGTACACTCTTGCGCTAATTTTCAATTTAGCGACAAAAACACCCCATTCACCACCACCACAAACATCGGGAAAAACAAGACCCATGCCCGCTGCACCGCCATCGGCGCCAATTTGCCGGAGGCTGTGATTTTTGGCAAGTTCGGCACGGCATCGTACACGAGGTTGAAGCTCGGATGGTAGCGGTCGTAGAGGATGCTCTCCGACGACTCGTCCTCCACGAGCGCCGGGTGGGGGGTGCGGCAGCTGGCATGGAACACGGCCCCTTCGTGCTCAAAGCGGAACTCGAAGCGGAACACGGGCAGCACGTGCGCCCCGAAGCGCTCCACTTGCCCCGTTGGCGTCTTCCCGAACAGCTGGCCCCTCGTGAAGTCACCGATTTTCAGCAAGCGCAGCACCCGGAAGTTGCGGCGGATGGGCAGCAGCACCAACAACAGCCCCGCCGCAGGTAGCAGCAGGAGCAGGTTCACCCGCCACGAGTGTTCGCCTCGCCGCAGGCCGATGACATAGTTGATTCGGGGGTCGTCGGCATCGTAGCGGATGAAGGCCAACTGCCCGGCATCGAACTTTTTGCCCACCGAAAAACTCGTGCCTCGGTAGCGGTAGCCATCGCCGGGGGACACCGAGTGGCGGTAGCGCCAGACCCGTTGGCCATCTTCCACTGTGGTGGTCGAGTCGGCTTCGAGGATGACGCCCTCCTTGTCCTGCCAGCGGACGGTTTTGTCCTGAATCCAAAACTTCACCTCTGAATTGACGGCAGTCACCCAGAAAAAAACGGAGCCGATGGCCAGCAGTGCCCAACCCGATTGGCTCACCCGGTCACCAAGCAGTAGCACGGCCTGCGTGTACCAGTCGAGGCGGCGTGGCGGCATTTCCCGAAGGGTGCGCTGATTTTCGGCAGGTAGAATCATGCGGGGCAGTGTAATTTTGCCCAAAGTTAGCTTATTGGGGTTGAGACGTTCGATTTGTTTGAGGGGTTTGAT
>CAYTZS010000085.1:0-20903 GCA_964442355.1 uncultured Saprospiraceae bacterium
ATTATTTGTGGGTTTTCGGCGGTTTTGCGGAGCAAAACCGCCGAAAACCCAATTTTTGAACCAGCCCTTTGCTCAAATTTCGGGATGACTCCTACTTTAATTTTGCACGGGAAATCATTCCCCCAGCACCTCTTTCAACTTCGCTGTTAACTGTTCCCCCCGCAAATTCCGGGCGATGATTTTGCCATCCCGGCCCACAAGCACGGTGTGCGGGATGGAGGAGACGCCGTAAAGTTGGGCGGCTGAGTTTGCCCAGCCCTTGAGGTCGGAGACGTGGTGCCAGACGAGACCGTCTTTTTCGATGGCCTGGAGCCAAGGTTCACGGGTCTTGTCGAGGCTGACGCCCAGCACGTCGAAGCCCTTGGAGTGGTAGTGGTTGTAAAGCTCGACCACGTGTGGGTTTTCTCGGCGGCAGGGGCCGCACCAGCTTGCCCAGAAATCCACCAGCATCACTTTACCACGGAAATCGGAGAGCTTGACGGGCTTGCCGTCCCGGTCGTTCATGGTGAAGTCGGGTGCCTCGCCGCCCGTGACAAAGCTGGCCGAGGTTTTCAGCAACTGCGCCACTTGGGCGGCAGCTTCGGGCTCCGTTTTTTGGTATTTGTCCACGTAGCGCTTGGCGAACACACCGAGCAGCGGACTTTTGGCAGCTTGCAGGCCATTGATGATGCCGCCCATTGCCAGCAAGTGGGTGCGGCTGTCGGCGGGTATTTGCGCCAACAGTTTGTCCATGTAGTCCTTCTGAACGGACTCCGGAAAGCCAAAGCTGGACAGCGTCTGCGAGTAGCTTTTCATTTGCTCGAAAACCCAAGGCATGTAGTTGTAGTCGGCATCTTTCCAGTCCACAAACTGGAAGTACTTCGAGGCGAAGTACTGCAACTCGGTCATGTCGGCATTGCCGTGGATTTGGTAGCTGACGTAGGTGTTGATGGCCGCTACTTTTGCAAGGTAAGGGCTTGTTTTTTTGAGCGAATCGAGGTAGTTGAGGCGGCGCTTGTCAAGGTCGCCCAACTTCATGATGATGGTGTTCACCATGTCCACGTTGCCTTGGCGGTCGGCACCTTGGAGCTGTTGAAGCATCATGCTGAATTCGTTCTTGTGGCCACCCATCCTAGCCTTGACTATCTCGTAGTTGCGGTTGAGGTCGGAGTCGGGAAGTTGTGCCCCCTGAAACTGAGCGCAGGAACCATTCAGCGTCAGGTTGTTCTCTGTGCCGAGGATGATGGGCTTCATGTTGTTGGCGTCCAGCCCGACGTAATAAAAACGGGGCGAGGTCGCAGGCATTTTGAAGCGGTAGGTCGTCCAATCAGTGGTTGGGGCTGACTTTGCTTTTTTAAAGCTGATGCCGTTGAACTCGTACAGGTAAATCGAATCCACCCGGTCGCAGGCGTTCACGTTGCAGGTGAGTTGGACTTCGTCTTTTTCCGCCTCCGGCGAAATGAAAGCGAGGCCGAACAGGGCAAAAAAGGCAGCGGAAAAACTTAGTGCCAGGGATTTCATGTTGAAATTTATTTAGTGAAAAGGCCAATGGCCGTGAAGCATGCTGAAACGCCTGCAAAATTAGGGGAATTTTTATCAGTTCGCCAGTTTAGTAGTTTGCTGCCCACTGTCGAACTGCCAACTCAATTCACCACCATCCGGCCTCCCTTCAGCTTCAGTACCCGCTGCGTCTTGGCGGCGAGGTCGAGGTCGTGGGTGACGAGGACGAGGGTCGTGCCAGCCTCCCGGTTCAGGTCGAAGAGCAGACGCTCCACCACGTCGTGGGTTTCGGGGTCGAGGTTGCCCGTCGGCTCGTCGGCGAAGAGGATTTTCGGGCTGTTGGAAAAGGCTCGTGCCAGTGCCACCCTTTGCTGCTCCCCGCCTGAAAGTTGGGCAGGGTAGTGGTGGTGGCGGTCGGCGAGGCCCACCCGTTCGAGCAGTTCCATTGCTTTTTTGGCAGCGCCTTTCTGGCCTTGCAGCTCCATGGGCACCATCACGTTTTCGAGGGCCGTGAGGGTGGGTATGAGCTGAAAATTTTGGAAAACAAAGCCTACGTGCTGGTTGCGCACCCGTGCCCGTTCGTCTTCGTCGAGGTCGTCGAGGCGGATGCCGTTGAGCGTCACCGAGCCGCTGCTGGAGCGGTCGAGGCCAGCGCAGAGGCCAAGCAGGGTGGTCTTGCCGCTGCCCGATGGCCCAACGATGGCGAAGGTTTGCCCCGCTTCAATGGTGAAACTGACGTCGTCGAGCACGGTCAGCGATTTGCTGCCGGAGTTGTAGGTCTTGGTGAGTTGATGGACTTCGAGCATTGTGGTGATTAGTGACAAGTGATTGGTGATTGGGGCGAACGGGTCTGATAACGCAAAAATAGGCTGGTGGGTTGAGTGCTTTGCCCATCGAGCTGTCAAAAAGGGACGTTTGGTCGGTTTCTATCGTCAAAAAGCCAAATCCGCCACCACGGGCAGGTGGTCGCTGGGGTAGTGCGTGCCGTCGTTGGTCGTGATGTTGCGGCAGCTTTTTACCCTAAAAAATGGACTGGTGAAGATGTAGTCAATGCGCCTGCACTCGGCCCCGGCCACTTTGAAGCCCGTGAAGGTGCAGGGCTGTGCCGATTTGTTCTGCTCGATGCTGGCCCAGGCGTCGGTGATTTGCCAAAGCCCCTTGTCCTGCGTGACGGCGTAGGGCGGAGAGTCGGGTTCGCAATTGAAGTCGCCCATCAGCACGAACGGCGTGTTCCCAGCGATTTCCTTCGTCTTTTGGGCGATGAGCTTCATGCTCTCCAGCCTTGCCGTTTGGCCGATGTGGTCGAAGTGGGTGTTGAAAACGAAGAACTGCCCACCGCTGGTTTTCTCCGACAGTTTCACCCAAGAACAAACTCGCGTGATGGCGGCGTCCCAGCTTTTGCTGCCAGGCACGGTGGGCGTTTCGGAGAGCCAGAAGGTGCCGCTGTCCAAGCGGTCGAACTTTTCCTTTAAGAAAAAAATAGCCGAGTACTCGCCAGCCGCCTTACCGTCGTCACGGCCAGCGCCGTACCAACCGTAGGCGGGCATAAGTACCTCTAAATCAACCATTTGATTTCGCAGCGCTTCCTGCACCCCGAAGATGTGCGGGGCTTCTTTGCGGAGCAAATCGGCGACTTTTTCCTTGCGGTTTGGCCACTGGTTTACGCCATCATTGGTCGTGTCGAGGCGGATGTTGTAGGTGAGCACCCGGAGTTCGGGCTTTTCCTTGCAGGTGGTCACGAGGCTGAAAGTGAGCAGAATGATGGACTTGAGGATGGAGGCCATTTTTTACGGTTTTTTAAACACGGAGGCACAGAGCCACAAAGAAACACAGAGTTTGGCATTTTACTTTGTGTTCCTCTGTGGCTCTGTGCCTCCGTGTTTAAAAACTTCATCATCTCATCTCCATCGTTTTCATCGCCATGCGACGGATGGATTGTTCCGTGCCCTCGCCAATCAGGTCGAGCAACGGCACCCATCGGCTATTTTTCACCTCCAATAAATTGGCGTCCACGGCCATGCTTTCAGCTCGAAACACGAAGCGGAGGTCGTAGTGGAAATGCGTTGGCTCGTGCCCCCGCTCTGGGATTTCGTGTACGTCCACATCAAAAAACAAGTTGGAAAGCAAGGTCAGACCGCTCAAGCCACACTCCTCCGTGGCCTCCCGCAAGGCGGTGTCGGCCACGGTTTTGTCCGTGGCGTCCACATGGCCGCCGGGCTGTAGCCAGCGGTCGAGCTTCTTGTGGTGGATGAGCAGGACATGCTCACCATCCGGGCTGAGCACCCATGCCGACCCGGTGATATGCCCGGCCAAGTTGGTGCGCTGCCAAAAATCACGGTTGTTTTTGACGAAGTTGAAGGTGTCGTACCTGAACTTCCGTTCTTCCTCAAATTGGGTCTCATGTCTTTCGAGCATCATGAGCAGCATCAGATTGTCTACCATATATATGTGTGTCAGGGTTTAAAGGAGGTTTAGGAGGTTTAGAGGAGTTTAGAAGGTTTAGTTCACGCTGCCTAAACCCCCTAAACTTTCTAAACCTCCTAAATCAAAATATAGCCGTCAGGCCCAACAGGAAATTGCGGCCAGCCTGCGGGAAGTAGCCCGTCAGGTTGTAAAAATTCCCGTCTTCCCGCCGAGTGTAGGGGTCAAAACTGGTGTAATCCTTTGACGACAGGTAGCGGTATGTCCAAGCATTGGACGAGTAGCGGGCATCGAGCAGGTTTTGCACCAAGAGGTTGAAGCTTAGTTCTTCGCAAAAGCTGGGGCGCAACACGTAGCGCACCTGCACTTCGAAGGTCGAGTAGGCAGGCAGCAGGGTGTTTTCATTGGAGGTGTTGTCCATGAACTGCTTGCCGACGTGCTTGCCCGCCAGTGCGACGGAGAGGCCGAGGCCGTCCTGTGCAAAATTTTGCGAAGCTCCCCAAGTCAACCTACCGAATGCCACGAGGCTCGGCGAGAAGGCGATGTCGGTGCCATCCCGCTCGAAGGCATCCTGCTCGCCCGTGTCCCAGTTGTCCACATACTCCGTGAACGCCTTGATTTTGTTTTCGCTGAAGGTGGCATTGGCATCGGCCACGAGGTGCTGGCCGAGCTGTGTTTTGGCCACGAACTCAACCCCCATGCGGTAGCTGTTCGGCACGTTGATGCGGATGGGGGCGCCCGTGTCGTTGATGTTGCCCGTGAGCACGAGTTGGTCACGGTAGTACATGTGGTAAAAATTGAACCCGATGGCCACCCGTTGGTCGCTGTATTTCAGGCCAGCTTCTGTGTTGTAGAGCCGCTCCGGCTTTGGCACCTGGCCTTCCGGGGCATCGGTGAAGTCGTTGCGATTCGGCTCTTTTTGCGCCACGGCGAACGAGGCGTAAACCGAGACGTTTTCGTTCGCTTCGTAAAAAAGCCCCGCCTTGGGGTTGAAGAAAAGGTAGTCGGCATTGGTTTCACGGGAATTTGTGTTGTCGGGGTCGAAGGGGTCAATAGCGTTGAATACATCATAAATAACGCTGCGAGCTTGCAGGTCGAGGAACCCGAACAGGCCCGGCGTCAAGCGGTATTGGATTTTTGAAAAAACATTGGCATCCGTTTTTTTGCCCTCATTGTCGTAGTAGCGATGGTCGTGTGGTGGTGGGTTGTACAGCAGCACATCGTGAATGGTACCGTAATGGTCGCCGAGGTAACGATTGGCAGCTCCCCCGATGGTTATGTCCAACCGCTTGTTGTCACTGACGAAATTGGATGAGCCAATGCCCCCAAAAAAATGGTTGTCCAGCCAGCGGCGGCGAACGAGGTCAGGGGCAAGTGGTGTGTCAGTGAAAATTCCATAATTCCCCAAAAACTCCTCCGCTTTGTACTGTTCATAAAACCCGATGCCGCGGGTGTAGTGCCCCGTCAGGTTGAAGTGCCAGTTGCGGCTAAGTTGTTGATTATAGATAAGTTGGTAGTGCGTTTGGCGGTAGTCGTCCACTTCGTTGTCGTAGGAGCGGCCAGGTTTTTCGGTGCCTGCGGGGTTGTAGTTGCGCAGCGAGTCAATGTCGATGTACTGTGCTGGGACGCCGTACCAAGCTTGATAGGTAACTTCTTCGCCGTGCAGCACAATCCCCCGCAGCGTGAAGTTTTTGCCGATGTAGGCCGGTGAAAAATAGGCCGACCGCAGGTCGGACCTCGCCCGGTCAATATACCCCTCGGAGTTGATGAGGCTGCCACGGGCATCGAGGGTGAAGCCCGTTTGGGTTGCCTCGGCGTTTTTGCCAAACAGCCCTGAGCCGAGCTTGATGCTGGCTTTATAGGTGCCAAATGAACCGATGGAGCTTGCCAACTCTCCGTATGGTTTCGCCTGCAACTCGCTGGTGTTCAGGTTGATAGATGCGCCAAAAGCCCCGCCGCCGTTGGTCGAGGTGCCCACGCCCCGCTGGATTTGGATGCTCTCTGTGGAGGCCGCTACGTCTGGCAAGTCCACCCAGAAAACGCCCTGCGACTCGGCATCGTTGAGCGGCACGCCGTTGATGGTCACGTTGATGCGGCTGGCATCGCTGCCCCGGATTCGTATGCCCGTGTAGCCCACGCCCGCCCCGGCGTCGCTCGTCACCACGACCGATGGCGTGGCGTCGAGGAGGTAGGGCACGTCTTGACCGAGGTTGCGGGCTTGCAAGTCCTCGCTACTGACGTTGGCGTAGGTGAACGGCGCTTTTTCGCCCGCCCGCACCGCCGTCACGGTCAGTTCCCGCAGCAGGTTGTCGGAGGTTTCGAGGGCGATGAGCAGGGGGGCTGCGCTGGGCACCTCCACTTGTTGGGTCATTTCTTCGTACCCCACGAAGCTGACCCGCAGGGTGTAGCTCCCCGATTCTTCGGGGTTCAGGACGAAGGCGCCCTGCTCGTCGGCCACGGTGCCTTCCCGGGTTTCGAGCAGCCAGACGCTGGCGCCGGGGAGCGGATTGCCCGCCGAGTCGGTGATTTTTCCAGTGATTTTTTGTGAAAAAACAAAGGTGGAAAGTAGCAGGGCCAAGCCTGCCAAAAGTAACTTCTTCATCGTGCAAATTTTTAAGTGAAATTCTCCCGCCAAGCACCTTGCTTGACGACACGATGGGTTACCAATCTGAATGAAGTGCTGCCGCAATGCAGAACTGGCTTCATTTCCCTACTCGGCATTACCCAGGCAGGTTCGATGGGTATTATCTCAGCCTTTGAAGCAGAAATTTGAAATTGAAAAATTGAAAATTGTGACCGTCACTGATACACTAATTTCTCAATTTCCAATTTCTAAAATGCTCTCCAAAAGGCACCCCAAATGAGACACGGCGCAAATGTAGGAACTTATCGGTGCTCGTGGGCAAATGTCGCTGATTTGCAATTTTTGCCAAAAAGGTGTATCAACAACCATTTATTGCGATTTTTGCTATCCAAGCACAGGTTGCATCCATTTCCCAACTCCACAAATCACCGCAGTGACCGACTTTTTTTAAAACAATATTTTCATCTCGCAAGACACACTAACCGCACATCCCTGTATGAAAAGAAAACTCAACGCTGTTTATCTTCTGTTCACTGTTTTGCTGATTGCCTACTTCCAGTTGTCAAATTCCAGCAACCCGAACAACGGCTACACGGGCGCACCGCCCAGCGGCAACACCTGCTCCAATAACCAAGGCGGATGCCACTCCAGCGGCCCCGCTACGGGCATGGTGACCATCACCGGGCTACCTTCCACGGTGACGCCAAACACGGTTTATCCCCTGACGCTCACCATCACCCGCACCAACAGCCAAGCCCTTGAGGCCGGCTTTCAAATGGTAGCCCAACAGGCGAACAACAACAACGCTGGCGTAATGGCCAATGCGATGCCTACCAATTTTGCCACTGTGCAGTTTAGTGGCGGCAAGTACTATTTTGAGCACAACCCCTCCCAGCCCTTCTCTGGCGATGACCTGATTTATACGGTTGACTGGACTGCGCCAGCCACCTCCAACGGCGCCATCACGTTTTATGCAGCGGCGCTGCTCGCCAACGGCAACAGCAACAACAGCGGCGATGCCGTAGTGACGACCACTGCCACAACCATGCTGGCTGGCGGCGGTGGCAACATCAACGTTACCGTCACCGGAACCAATGTCAGTTGTTTTGGTGGAAACAACGGCGCTGCGACTGCCACACCATCGGGCGGCGGCGGCGGCCCTTACAGCTACGCATGGTCAAATGGCGGCTCCACGCAAACCATCAACAACCTGACGGCGGGCACCTACACCGTCACTGTGACAAACATGAGCGGCGGCAGCGGCACTGGCTCAACCACCATCTCGCAGCCGCCCCAGCTTTCGGTGGCCATTGTCCAACAGACCAACGTCACGTGCACAGTGCCGATTGGTTCCGCAACGGCACAGGGCAGCGGCGGCATTCCCCCCTACACCTACACCTGGTCGAATGGCCAGTCGGGTGCGACAGCAACACTGCCTGCTGGCATGCACACCGTTTCGGTCTCGGATGGCAATTCATGCGTTGCTACCACAACGGTCAACATCACTTCCAACACTACGCCGCCCGTTGCCGAGGCAGGTTCTCCGGTGGCCATTACCTGCACGGTGCCGACCCCGACACTGAACGGCGCTGGCTCCTCGACAGGTGGCAATATCCAGTACCTTTGGACAACCGTTGACGGCAACATCATCAGTGGGGCTACAACGCTTACGCCAGTAGTGGGTGCTGCGGGCACGTACACCCTCACGGTCACCAATACCACCAACGGCTGCACAGCCAGCGATATGACTTCGGTTTCAGCCAGCACTACCCCTCCCACCTCCAATGCTGGAGCCGACGGAGTGCTCACTTGTGCCATCAACACCTTGCAACTCAACGGCAGTGCTTCCTCGCAGGGGAACAACTTCACCTACCTCTGGACTACTGCCGATGGCAACATCTTGAGCGGGGAAACTACCTTGATGCCAACCGTGAATGCTGCGGGCACCTACTGCCTTAAAGTCACCAATACCCTGAACGGCTGTACGGCGACCGATTGCGCCAACGTCACCAGCAACACCATGCCCCCGTTGGCCAATGCAGGCAGTGCATCGCCGCTCACCTGCACCACCACAGAGGTCACCCTCAATGGTTCAGCTTCCTCGCAGGGTTCCAACATCAGCTACCTCTGGACTACGACGAATGGCAACATCCTCAGTGGCGCAACCACCCTGATGCCTGTGGTGAATGTGGCTGCTACCTATACGCTCACCGTTACCAATTCGGTGAACGGCTGTACTGCGTCATCAAGCGTGACGGTAGCTTCCAACACCACTCCACCCAATGCCAGCGCTGGCCCTGACCGGGCACTCAATTGCAACAACACCTCTGTGGTGCTAGATGGCTCCGGTTCCTCGCAAGGCCCCAATTTCAGTTACAACTGGAGCGGTCCCGGCATTCAGTCGGGCGGCAATACACCTAATCCCACCGTGAACGCTGCGGGCAATTACATCATCTTGGTCACCAATACTGCCACTGGCTGTACGAAGGCTGACACTGCCGCCGTCACACAGATACCTGCCCTCAATGCCTCCATTTCTGCTTCGCAAAACGTGGCTTGCAACGGCGGCAACACGGGTAGCGCCACCGTGGCGGGCAGTGGGGGTAAAGCGCCCTACGCCTACGCATGGTCAAACAACGCCAACACGCCACAAATCACCAATATTGCCGCTGGCACCTACACCGCCACCATCACCGATGCCGACAACTGTACGGCGACAGCCAGTGTGGCCATCACACAACCGCCTGTACTCAACCCGAACGCCACTGCCACCGGAGAAACCGCTGTTGGGGCAAATGACGGTACGGCAACGGCAAGTCCATCTGGCGGCGTTCCCGGATACACCTATGCTTGGAACACGGGGGCCAACACCCCGACCATCAACGACCTCGCCCCCGGCAACTACACCATTTCCATCACGGATGCAAACAACTGTACAGCCAGCCAGACCGTCACCGTAGCCAGTTTCAGTTGTGCAGGGTTTGAAACAAATATGGTTTCCCAAAACCCTAGTTGCAATGGATTCTCCGATGGTTCAGCCAGCGTGACTGTGAGTGGTGGTACTTCGCCATTTGCATTTCTCTGGTCAACAGGTGATACCACAGCTAGCATCAGCAACCTCTCAGCAGGTAATTACACTGTTTCCATCACCGATGAAAACGGCTGTGAAGTGACGGGCAATGCATCACTCGTGGCACCAACAGCGCTCAACCTCAACGTGCAACAAACCAACGTAACCTGCAACGGCGACAGCACTGGCTCGGCCACTGTCGGAGTATCTGGCGGTACACCGGGCTATGCTTTTGAATGGTCAAACGGCGGCACTGGCCCAACGCAGGACAACCTCCCGGCTAGCAATTATTCCGTGAGCGTTACCGATGCAAATGGCTGTGAAGCCACGATTCAGGTCAATATCTCACAACCACCCGCACTGACGGGACTTTTAACCGTCGCAGGTGAGTCGGGGGTAAACACAAATGATGGCACTGCCTCAATAGCCATGTCTGGTGGAGTGGCGCCCTACGAATATTTGTGGAGCAATGGCGACAGCACTTCGGCCATCACGGGGCTTGACCCCGGCATCTACTGTGTGAGTGTGACGGATGCCAATGGCTGTACCTTCGCCGATTGCGAAACGGTTATTGCTTTTGGCTGTACTGGGCAATCATTGACCATTACCAGTGAAAATGTCGGGTGTACTGGCGACAATGACGGCACCGCAGAAGTGGACGCTACTGGCTTCCAAGCCCCCTTGACCTATGTTTGGTCGAATGGCGGTACAGGCAGTTCAATTGGCAACCTCATGGCAGGCACCTACTCGGTCAGTATAGTGGATGCCAACGGCTGTGCATTGATACAGAGCGTCGAAATCACCCAGCCTGCCCCACTTGAAGTTGGGCTTTTGGCACAAAATAACCTTGAGTGTGCTGGTGGCAATAATGGTTTGCTCACAGTGGACGGCATTGGCGGTACGCCCGACTTTGCCTTCTCTTGGTCAAATGGTGCTACGACATCGACTGTTTCCAACTTGCCAACTGGAGTTTACACGGTGAGCATCAGCGACGGTAACGACTGCGTGGCCAGTGCCAGCTTTGAAATCACTGTGCTGCCGGATACCGAGGCACCAGTAGCGATTGCCACGGGGTTGACGATGAGTCTGACTGCCGATGGTACTGCCATGCTAAACCCGGAGGATGTGGACAACGGTAGCTCGGACAACTGTGGCATCATCAGTCGCACACTGGATGTATCGGTGTTCGATTGCAGTGACTTGGGCGACAATACCGTGACATTGACCGTCGCCGATGCTGCTGGAAATACTGCTACTGCGACAGTGAACGTGGTGGTTGTGGATGAAATTTCACCACAAATCCTTTGTCCACAAGATATTTTTGTGAACGATGGCAACTGTGGTGCACTGGTCAGTTACGCTACCCCTACTGCTGCTGACAATTGCGGAAATGCTGAATTATCGCTTGTTTCAGGCCCTGCCAGTGGCGACAACTTCCCCATTGGCATGACGACCGTGACTTGGGCCGCCAATGACGGCAACGGCAATACGGCAACTTGTTCTTTTATTGTGATGATTATCAGTGATTTTGCCGTAAACACGAGCTACGCCGAGCCTTCCTGTCATGGCGGTAGCGATGGCTCGGCCACCGCCACTACTATTGGAGGTACACCACCTTTCACCTACGCATGGAGCGACCCCGCCAACCAACAGACCCAAACGGCAACTGGCCTATTAGCTGGCACTTACACTGTGCTCGTGACGGATGCAGAGGGCTGCACGTTGGTGCAAACTGTGCAGATAACCGAACCAGCACCCATTGAAATCATCGTAGACGAGATTGGCGATTACGTGAGCGACAACGAACCTGGTTTCATTGAAGTGACAGTAGGGGGCGGCACGGGTGGCTTCGGCTACGAATGGCTGTACCTCGGCGAGTTTTACTCCAATGAGGAGGACATCGCTGGGTTGGTGAGCGGCTACTACACACTGTTGGTTACTGACCAAACTGGCTGCATTGCGGAGCTGGAAATTTACGTGCCGTTCGTGGATGCTACCCTGGAAGAGGAACTCAGCCGTCGCATCAGTTTGGCACCAAACCCAACTTCGGGGCGGGTTTTCGTAGCTTTCAATTTTGGCAAGGAGTTGCCAACAAGTTTTCAGCTGTTTGACCTGTCTGGTAAAGCTGTAACAGTGGCTCAGACGGCGCTTGTTTCGAGTCGCCAATTCGAGCTTGACCTTGCCGATGTTGCTCTAGGCGTTTATCTGCTCAGGGTGATTGTTGATGAGTCGGTGGTGGTAAAAAGACTGATAGTAGGTAAATAGAAAATTGAAATCGAACGATACATAACAGGCCGGGGCAGCAGCTACCGGCCTGTTTATTTTACAGAAAGATACCCTCCAGCAAGATTGACCAACTTTTCGAAGCCCATCTCGTGCATCTTCTGGCAGGCGTTGGCGCTCCGTACACCACTGCGGCAGTAGACAAAATAGGCTTTCTCTTTGTCTAACTTGCCAATCAAGGCCGTGAAATTTGGGTTTTTGAAATCAATATTCACAGCTCCTTCGAGTTGGCCAGCAGCCACCTCAACCGGTGTGCGGACATCCAGTAGCATAGCATCGGGCGTATTTCTTAAATTTTCTAAAAACGAGGTAGCAGTTAGGTTCTCGTAGGCATTATTTCTAAGCAATGATTTGAGGAAACGCAACATCAGTTATTTATTTCAGGGAAAAAGTAGGTGGTAGGGAATGCAGCGTGAAATGTCTCGACAATCACTGCTGCTCGATTTTGGGCAAAAAAAAGGGTAGCCGAAGCTACCCTGAATAACCCTAAAAAACCAAATGAAAACAATTTATCTTAATGGCTCTTGGCCAATCTATTTCGTTTAACGCTTAATGCTCTGCAAAGTTCTGAAAAAAAGATGTTAATACAAACACTACTCAATTTTTTTTTGTCATGCTTGAGTAATTTTTGTCACATAGCTCCTCTTTCACGCACTCACCTCTTTTGATTTCTGCCGCTTCAAGGTGTTTGGGCAAACATAGTCCGTCGTTTCGAACTTGGTCGTCTCTAAAATCGCCTTGAAACCACCTTGAACGTCCACCACGTTTTCAAATCCCCTTGACTTGAGTATCGAAGCAGCAATCATTGAGCGATAGCCGCCAGCGCAATGGATGAAATATTTCTTTTGGCCATCCAAGTCGCCCATGTAATCATTGATGAAATCAAGGGGTACACTTTGCACATCTTTGATGTGCTCGGCGGCGAACTCGCTAGGCTTCCGTACATCCAGAACATTATCTGAACCGTATTTTTCCATCGCAGCGGCAAGTTCATCGGCAGTGATGGATTCTATCGTATCCAATTCCATGCCTGCATTTTTCCATGCCTCAACGCCACCTTCAAGATAGCCAATGACATTGTCGAAACCAACGCGGCTGAGGCGGGTAATTGCCTCTTCTGCCTGACCTTCTGGTACGATGATGGCCAATGGTTGTTTCACATCAGCTACCAATGCACCTACCCACGGTGCAAACTGCCCACCCAACCCAATGAAAATGGAGTTTGGAATAAATCCTTTGTAAAACTCACTTTCGTGGCGGACGTCGAGCATGAGAGCCCCCGTTGCGTTCACTGCTTCTTCGAAAGCCCGTGGAGAAAGCGCTTGGGCACTGCGTTTCATCACATCGTCGAAGCTGGCATAACCTTCTTTGTTCAGGCGGACATTTTCTGGAAAATATTTCGGCGGAGCCAACAGGCCATCCGTCACTTCGTAAACGAACTCCGCTTTGGTCATGTCAGCTCGAAGGGCATAGTTGGTTGCCTTCTGTGCGCCGATTGTCGAAACGGTTTCCTTGGACATGTTTTTGCCGCAGGCCGACCCAGCACCGTGTGCCGGATAAACGGTTACTTCATCGGGCAAGGTCATTAGCTTTGTGCGAAGGCTGTCGTAAAGGTGGCCTGCGAGGTCGGCCATTGTCAAGTCAGATTTCTGAGCCAAGTCGGGCCGGCCAACGTCGCCGATGAACAGCGTGTCGCCTGTGAAGACGGCATGTTCCTTGCCGTTTTCGTCAAAAAGCAAGTAGCAAGTACTTTCCATGGTGTGGCCCGGTGTGTGCAGCACTTTGATGGTAATGTTGCCCACTTTCAGCACCTCGCCATTGGTGGCAATATGAGCCTGGAAGCCCGTCTTGGCATTTGGGCCATAAACGATGGATGCGCCAGTTTTCTTGGCCAAGTCGAGGTGACCGGACACGAAATCAGCATGAAAATGTGTTTCGAGCACATATTTTATGGTCGCCCCATCATCAGTTGCACGGTCGAGGTAGGGCTGCACTTCCCGCAGTGGGTCAATGACGACTGCCTCTCCGTTACTTTCGATATAATAAGCCCCCTGAGCGAGGCAGCCTGTATAGATTTGTTCGATTTTCATGTTTACCAGTTAATTTTTAGCAAGAAAATTTGAGCTACATAAAGTTAGTTGGTCAGCAAAAACTTTAATACTAGGCTGCCAATTCCGATTTCGGTTGAGTGCCACGGCACAAATACCTTATAGCAAAGGTGATAAAAATCATCATCCTTGGTTGGGGACAAAAGTCACAATTCTTAGGATTTCGTTTGGAGAAAAACCTGCCCCACCAAAAACCGATGCCTTCATTTTAGCATCAGCTCAATCCTGTTGCGGTGGGTCTTAATTTTATCCAACCCCTCCAATTTTTTGAGCAAACGAGTGACGAC
This sequence comes from uncultured Saprospiraceae bacterium, assembly GCA_964442355.1. Taxonomy (GTDB): domain Bacteria; phylum Bacteroidota; class Bacteroidia; order Chitinophagales; family Saprospiraceae; genus UBA6168. The sequence continues at coordinate 14,233 of CAYTZS010000085.1, forward strand.
CTCCCTTGAGGTGTTCAACTCATCAGCAAGTTCTTGGTGGGTAGCGTAAACATAACGCTTCTCTTGCAGGCCAGCCTTCTTCTTGAGCAAGCGCCAGATGCGCTCGTCCATCTTGCGGAAGGCAAGGCTGTCCACTGCTTCCAGCATGTCGTCGAAACGTCGCTGGTAGGCTTGAAAGACAAAGTTTTTCCAAGAAGGGTAAAGCCCCATCCAGTAGTCGAGCTTTTCCACAGGCACGAGCATCATCTCGGTCGCTTCTTCTGCAACGGCTCGCACGGTGCTGGGCCGATTGGCGGTACAGCAAGTAAGTGACATGGCACAGGTATCGCCTTTCGTCAAAAAGTAAAGAAAGGTTTCGTGCCCCTTGTCGTCCTGCCGCATGATTTTCAGGCTGCCAGACAGGATGATTGGAATGGAGCGAACGAACATGCCTGGTCGCATGAGTTCTTCGCCTGCTTCGAGTTTCTTCAGCGTACCGACCTTTTCGATTTCTTCGATAAGGCGGGGCTCAAATTCGTGAAAACGGTTTGGCTGCATGGTTGCTTTCATTGTCTTTCGTGGTTTCATTGCTTTACTACTTTAGGACTACTGCTCGACCAAGAAGTAATAAAGCAATGAAACAGTGGAACCACTACGGAAGTTTTTCCCGGAATTTGCCATAGACCCAAGTGCCCGCAATTGCGCTCAGTATCGTCACGACGATGACGGTAACACCTGTGCCTAGCTGTGCAAAAAGCGGCCCAGGGCAAGCACCCGTGATAGCCCATCCGAGACCAAAAATAAGACCACCAATGACTTGGCCTTTGGTAAATTTTTTGTCCTGAAATTCGATGGTCTCGCCGTGTATGGTCTTGATTTTCAATTTTTTAATTAAAAAAATCGAAATCATGCCGACCACTACTCCGACGCCGATGACACCGTACATGTGGAACGATTGGAGGCGGAACATTTCTTGGATTCTGAACCATGAAATCACCTCCGATTTTACCAGTACGATACCAAAGAAAACGCCTGCCAACAGGTATTTTAGGTTGTGCCAAATCGGCACATCCCTTTCGCTGGCATTCACGCAGTGGGTATCGAGGGAACGGACTTCGAAGTCCGTGTTCATTGTTTCGGCAATGGAGGCAGTTGCGCCTGATTTTATTTTGCTCATCGTAGTTGGAGTTTAAAGGTTTAACAGAAATGGTACAATCAAATTGGCAGAAATAAACCCGCCAACCATGAAGCAAATGGTGGCCACGAGGGATGGCAACTGCAAGTTTGCCAAGCCGCTGATGGCATGGCCGCTGGTGCAGCCACCGGCATAGCGAGAACCAAATCCCACCAAGAAGCCACCCACGACCATAAACAGCAGGCCCTTGAGTGATAGCAGATTTTCCCAATTGAAAAGCTGTACCGGCACTAGTTCTGTGTAATCGTCAATGCCTTTTTCGGCAAGGCTGGCTGCTAGTTCAGGGGCAACTTTCACTTGTTCTGGGTCATGCAGCAAAGTAGCAGCGATGAACCCGCCCAAGATGATGCCCACAGCGAAGAACAAGTTCCAAATCTCCTTGCGCCAGTTGTATTTGAAGAATGAAATATCGCCGGGAAAACAAGCGGCGCAAACGTGCCGAAGGTTGGCTGAGATGCCAAAATTCTTGTTGCCCAAAATAAGCAGCAGCGGCACTGTGATGCCAACGAAAATGCCAGCAATGGACCAGTGCCAAGGATGTTTAATAAGTTCTAGCATAATGGATTGTTGAATTTTTGAAATGTTGGGCGACGGACTATTCCCCTGTCCAGGCCAAGTAGCCGCCCTTTAGGTTGTAGAGATTTTTGAATCCTTTTTCGGCCATGTAATTGCAAGCTTGACCACTGCGGTTGCCACTGCGACAGTAAATCAAGTACGTTTTGGTTTTATCCAACTTTTCAACCTCGGCTTCAAAGTTGGCAGCCTCAAAGTCCAACTGGCCTGCACCTTCAATCATGCCCAATGCAGTTTCTTCGGGCGTGCGCACATCGAGCAGCACGATGCCCGGCTCAGAGATTTTAGCCTTGAAAGCGGCCACATCCAAGTCAACATACCCACTTTGAGCAGGTTGTGAGTTGCAGGACGATAGCCCCATCAAAATAAGAACTGTTAATAGAAGGAAATTTTTCATGTTGTTTCTATTTCTGACGAAGGTAAAAATTCGAAATGAGATTAAAAAATGGCGTTCAACCCAAGCCCCAACCAGTTGCCCCTGTGTATGGCGCCCACGCCGGATTGGCTGAAAAATGCATTCACTTGCGAGCCATCACCAGCATCACCAGCACCACCGCTGCGCCAGGTGTAGTGCAGCGCCAGCTTGAGGTTTTTGCCATCGAGATACCAGTTGACGCCAGCATCAAAGGTGGTTTCTTCACCTGCCGACATTTTCAGCAGCGCAGCATTGGACTGTTCGCTGGCTTCCATACCTCCCTTGAATTTCATCACCATGAATACTGGTTCTAGCACAAACTTGCCAGTCGGCACGTTCACGCCAAGTCGCAGGTGACCAGTCGCATCTTCCACAGTGAAAGTGCGGGTGGTGTCAACGCCCTCCCGTTTCAAAAACATCCATTCACCGTCGAGGTTGATTGGCCCCCAGTTCAACAACAGGCCCGGCCCGAAGGCGGTCGAGGATTGAAAAAGCTCCGTTTCACCCTGATGAGCCACATTGAAGTCAAGCGAGACGCCTTTTCTTTTGTTGAAAAAATTGACGTCGTAGCTAATGCCGTACTTGCTGAACTCTGGGTCACCAAGCGACACAGAAACCCTGCCTGCCAGCAGTGGCGAATATTTTTTACCCATCGAACCACCCGACAACGCCGCAGTCACAGGGTTGAAAATCCCCAAGTTGTAGTTGACGGATACCTTGTTTTTGCTCAAAATGCCGCCCAAGTTTAGTCCGGCTGCCCGGCCCGGCCCAGTGCCCACGAGGTGGTTGCGGAGGTAGTTCTGCGACATGGATTTCTCGAAGGATGTGGTGGCCCATCCAGACGTAATGCTTTCCCGCTGCATCTGTGGGCGGAACCACCCACCGACAAGGTTCAGGCTCTCATTTTTTGAAATCTTCCACTGAACGAAAGCGTCCCAAAGACCAACTGCCGGGTCGGCCTTGTTGGTGGTGCCAACGCCGCTGGAGAGGATGTCCCGCCCAGCTTGGTCGTAGAAAAGCACGACATTGTACTTTAGGTTTTTGTAGGGCTCGCCTGCGAATGCCAACCTCGCCCGCCGGAAGGAAACATTGAAGCGGTCCTCCACCGCCTCGTACTCACCACTGTTGGCGTTGTACACTTCCATCCCCGTCGAGTAAATGCCCCAAAGCTGCATAAATGCCTTTACCTCGGGTACATAGCGACTGTTTTTTGGCACCCAACGCTGGCCTGTCGAGGCTTTTGCTGTATCAGTTTGAGCAATCAAATGACCAGTGGCGAACAATCCAAGCAGGAATAGAAATTTGATTTTCATGCGTTATTTCGCTGTTGAGGGTGCAAATTACGGATGAAATCTCGTGTTGGCGTGTGATGAACATCACGTATGAAATATTGGCCGACCAGTTGCGAAGCAGGCAAAAAAAAGCGGCTTGAACTGCATTGCAATCCAAGCCGCTTTCGCAAAAAGAGAAAAAGGTTATTTCATGGTCTCCAACGCTCCACTGAACGCTACTTTGACAACTTTTGCCACCTTGTCGGCCACCAGTGAGGGTATCGAAATGCCGTAGTCGGCGAGCGTCACCGTAAAATCGGTCTGGGCATTTACCTTCCCGCCCTTCACCGTGATGGTAGCTGGGGCAGTCACGGGTTTTGTTATGCCGTGCATGGTCAGGTTGCCTGAAACGCTCACGTTGTAAGTGCCGTCCTTCGTGAAATTCACTTTGGAGGTATCGGTGATTTTGCCTTTGAAGGTAGCCTTCGGGAATTTGGTGCTTTCCACGTAGTTCTCGTTGAAGTGCTCCTGCATCAGCGCCTTCTCGAACTGAAAACTCTTCATCAGTACAGCAGCTTCAACTGCGCCGGTTGTCGCATCAATAACGATGGTGCCCGTGGTGGTTTTGGCTTCGACCTCCTCCAACGATTTATTGGAAGTCGCATCGAAAGCTACATTTGCGCTTTTGGTGAAAATGCGTTGTGCAGAAAGCAGGATGGGAGCGCCTACCATTAATACCAAGATTGCCAATTTCAAATTCTTCATGATTGGTGTTTTTTTAGTGAAACATTGAGCGTCGTTTGACTGCCTCGCCGCTTTATGACGACAAATTAACGCCCCTAGCACGGCAGGTCGTCTTAAGGAAATGCTAATGTTCCACCGAACGGGGAATAAGGCCGACCGAATGAGCATCTGTCTTGCCTTTTCTCCATCAAATGGTGAATACCCTCGAAATATTGAAGCCCAAACGGATGCCTTTGTCGCCCCAATTGTCAGTGGTGCGGGCGAAATACTGGTTCTCTGTGAGGCCAAAAGAATTGGTCAGGTGCATTTGAAAAACGTGCCCCCCTGTTTCCAAATCAATGCCGATGCCGAAGCTGTCGTAGTATTTGGAGTCAGAGTAGTCGTTTGCCCGCCAACCGTACTCAGCTGTGATGGCCATCCGCTGCGTTACCTTGTACCTTGCCGCTGCCGCAATGATGATGATATCGTTTTTGGAGTCCAACTGCTCGGCCAGGTTCACATGAACCAAAGTTGGGGCCACTTGCAACGAAAAATTGTCATTGAACTTGCGCCCAATGATGATCTGGTGGCAATAAGAAAGCCTGCTGCTGAACTCCTCGTACTTGTTCACGCCTTGGAGGTTGTCATCTTCGTCTTTCAACGAAGTGGCGTACATGCCAGAAAACAAGGTCACGCTCACGGGAGGGTTGGCATGGTCGCCTTGCCGTAGCAAACGGTACTTTAGGAACCCATCAAAAGTCTTGTCAACGCTGGAACGGCCAAACCCAATGTTTAGGCGGCCGTCGTAGCTGTACTCCAAGCTGAGGCGGATGCTGGCCCCACCGTCAAGTCCCCAGAAATTGTAGCCACCCTCATTGAACGGGCCGAAGCGGTGGGCAATGCGGAAGTCCAGCGACCGTTCGCCCGGTACTTCGAGCGTGTGGAAGTTGATGAGGCGAGTGCCCTTGAACGTGGCGATGGCATGTCCGTGCTGGCCTTCTGGCTCGCCAATGAGACCCAGCAAGTCGGTGTCGTCTTGTGCCGTTACAGCTGAAAAAACCAGCAACAGCACGAAAAGAGAAGGTATTGTTTTTCTCATAAAAATCTCATTATGAATTAGTTGTGTTGAAATCAATTATCGGGAGCACCCGCCGCAATCCAGCGCTCGATTTTGCCAATCGAGCAGGTGTCAATCATGCTGCTGCTGCCTTTCGGCATTTGTGATGCCGAGCCGTCCCATGTGATGGAGCTGAATAGCTTGCCATTGTCCACTTGTTCTTTTACATCTGAATAGTTGTCGAGGGGGATACCGCTGGTACTGCCGGCACTGTGGCAGGCAACACTTGACGAACTGCAACTGCCGCTCATAATCGGCTCAATGTCAATGGCAAAAGACACCTCTGCAGTTGGATCGCAGACAAATGGTAGGTCAGAAACGTTGTCGTAATTGCACCCGGCCATTCCCGCAATCAGGGAGGCCGAGAGGAGAAGCCCAAAAGCTGTTTTTTTAAACATAGCGATGCTGCTTTTTAGATTTTTTAAGTGAGAATCCATTTTCATGCTTGTTCCATGGATTACTGTGCGAAGATACGGGACACAGGTACAAATGGTTTTCGTTAGTACGCCGATAGTCCTTTTTTTACCAAATAAGTGTTTCGTCCAATCCAATCACAGCAACGGCTGCAAAATTTTTATTGACAAAATGGCGCAACTACCAAACTATTAAATGTAACTTTGCACCCGATTTTGAAAATGCCCTGAACAAAAGATAGTTCAAGAGCGTTCTCAACCAAATTTTTTAACCGTTTAAAAAGTTTGGACGGTATTTGAAGGTGAAAAAAAGGAGCCTGCGGGTGTCCTTTCATTGCGAGTAAATTGGCTGCCAAGAGATTGATATTCAGCGTGTTAGTCCGCCTCCATACTCGCCATCGCCAGCCTACTGCGAGTATGCCGGATTTGTCTGCCTTCACGCACGTCTGAATTTTCGGGTTTCAAGTTAGGTTTTCTTTTGCCGCACCTGGCTTTTGAGTCAGCGTGTGCCAAAGTTTCGCTGCTTCACCACGCACCATGCTTGTGAGGTAAGCAAAACGAGTGCGAAGTTGCACGACCGTAACCCGTTTTTTAAACATCAATCTTTTTTTCAAAAATGGATTCCATCCAAACATTTGCGGACCTTGGCCTCAGCGCCGACATCCTCGAAGGCCTCATCAAAAAAGGCTTTGTTAACCCTACGCCCATTCAGGCACAAACCATCCCCATGCTCCTCAGCGGCGAGCGTGATATCATTGGACAAGCACAAACTGGCACTGGCAAGACCGCTGCTTTTGGCCTGCCAATCATTGAGCGTATCACCCCAGGCTTGCGCAAGGTGCAGGCCATCGTGCTGGCCCCAACCCGGGAGTTAGCCAACCAAGTAGCCGAAGAACTAGAAAGCCTCAAGGGCAAGCGTGACATCATCATCCTGCCCGTGTACGGCGGACAAGGCATGGCCACGCAGCTCAGGTCGCTCAAACAA
>CAYTZS010000086.1:0-20830 GCA_964442355.1 uncultured Saprospiraceae bacterium
CCGCCTCGACACGGACAGCGACAGCGCTACCCGGAAGATGATTTTGGTAGACTAATTAATGCTATATTACAAGATAGCTTAGAAAATTGCCCGGCTCCTGTTCACAGGGGCCGGGCTTTTTTTATAGACATGACAATTTTTCTGAGCTATTTGCAAAGCAATGTGATAGAATTGTTGGAAATGGCACGAAGCTTGAAAACGTGTTGTGACTGAATACATTTTCTGTTTATCACCTTTATTTACGGCCTTTATCAATGGCCTCTGCATTCACCCTACACAAGTTGGATATATGCCCATTTAGGTGCATATATCGTTTTATCCCCCCACCGGATAAATAATAACTTTAAGAGGTATTTCTGGTATTTTCAGTTTGTATTGCTCGTCATGGGCATTCATCTGCTTTGTGTTTTGGATAGCCAATGCAGATAGAATTTGCACTAGTGTGTACACTATGTGGCATGTCAGTGATTTGCTCCTGTGCAGTCATCATTACTTCATGTTTTGATATTTAGAAAGGGCAGGTTGGCGAGAATGAGCTGAGAAGGAGGGACGCATCCTCGAATGCATAACCATGGATAATCAGTTAACAACAAGAGCACCTAAGATATTTGATTCCTTTCATTGGGGAAGCAAGGCAGCATTTGCTGATAGTTGGCCAATTGATTCAAAGGCCATGTATTCTGTGTTAGGTAAACAATTGCGAAGTGGGTGTAACCATGTTAGTATCAAATTCTTCACTTGTTTGCTTGTCGTTTCTTATATACTAATCGGAAACATTTCTGCTCAAACCGTCACCAAGCAACTCTACCTCTCTGACCCTTCGCATGTACTAGACAGGATTGACCCCGTGGCATCAGGAGATGCTAGCACTTCTACCAGCGGCGTTCTTTCGGCAACATCTCCTACCGTGGCTGTAGATGCCGTTAGTACGGGAACGACAATTACGGGTTCTAGTGTAACGATTTCCCACACCACCGGGACTGGAACTAACCGATTGATGTTGGTAGGTGTGTCGTTTCAAAACAGAGGAGGTGACCAAATAACGTCTGTAACTTATGGAGGAGTGTCGTTAACACTCCAAGGAATACAAGTTGCTCCTTCATCTGACCGAGGGCAGGTGGAAATATATAGTTTGCTGAATCCACCATCGGGCTCCGCAAATGTGGTAGTCAGTTTTGCAAGTGCATTGGAAAGGGGTGCAGTGGTAGGTGTCACCACATTTACGGGCGTAAATCAAAGTACTCCATTTGGAACTTTCAAAGGAGGGCAAGGCTCGACTTCGCCTGCAACTGTCACGGGTATAACTTCTGCTACCGGGGAGTTGGTATATGATGTGGTGTGTTTCAGAAGAACCACGACAAGAACACCAGGCTTTGGCCAAACTGTTAGATGGAATGTTGACTCTGGAAATGAAGTAGAGGGTGGTAGTAGTACTGAGCCTGGTGCTGCATCGGTAAATATGAGTTGGAGTTTCAGTGTAAATGATCAATGGGCTATGGGAGCGATTCCCATAAAACCAGTTAATGTAATTCCATCTGCTTCCTTCACACAGTCACCAGCCTTTTGCAGCAACTTCACAATCAAGGCAGGTGCGATTTCTGTTTCCAATTATATTGCGGTAACAAGCGGTTCGATGCCCGCCAACCCAAATATCACGGCATTGTTGAGATACGGTGCTACCAACATCATTTCCCTCACTAATCCTACTTATAACAGTGGCACTGGCTTGCTGACTTGGGCTGGGACTTTAGGTTCAGATATTGTAGTGCCTTCAGGTCAAGCTATTGAATTGGTGGTGACGACCAATCAACCAGGGGTTGAATTCAGAATTGAGTATGACAGCCAAACCAAACCCTCGAAGATTGAGTTGCCGACAACAACTTTTATCAATATTTCTTCCTACGCCGTTTACGATGCACCTTATCCTGGGGGCAATATAATCACGGATGCAGTTGCAGGGACTACAGTATATCCACGTGCAGTGGTAACCGATCCATTTGGTTACAGCGATATTACGGGCATGAACATCACCATTACACCTCCGGGCAGTATAGTGGCGGCTACTTCTGTGGCTAATACGGGATGTTCTCGTACGTATGAATATACTTGGCTTACACCAGGTGTGGGTGGAAACTATTCGATTCCTGCTACTGCCAAAGAAGGATTAGAAAACACGGTGACCGATGTACAGGCTTTGAATTTCAGTCTTTGTTTCCCAACAATAGGCAATCCTGTTTTTGCATTAGGTGCTACCTCTACTCGCTGCCAGGGAGCTGGCAATGTGACTTATTCCGCAACAGCTTCCAATTCGACGGGTATGACATATAGCCTTGACGCAACCAGTCTTTTGGCAGGGAACACCATCAATGCATCAACCGGAGATGTTACTTATGTTTCAGGTTGGTCAGGTATTTCAATTGTTACAGCACTTGCTACAGGTTGTGGGGGGCCAACATCTGCCACCCACACCGTAACCATCATACCCACTGTGGGTATGCCTAATTTCATTGCGGGAGCTACTTCGACCCGCTGTGCAGGTGCAGGAAGCCTGACCTACGGAGCCACTGCAACGAATACAACTGGTATAACCTACTCCCTAGACGCATTAAGTTTGGCAGGTGGCAATACCATAAATGGTTCTACAGGGGAGGTCAACTATGTAGCGAACTGGGTTGGCGCATCGGTTATCACTGCCAGTGCAGCCGGGTGCAACGGTCCGGCTACAGCTACCCATACTGTTACAATCAAAGCGATTGTAGCAGTTGATGATAGTGGAGTAGGCGATCAAGGAGACCCCATCATTATTAATGTGCTTTCCAATGATTCATGCAGCATCAATGCTGCTTCCTTGACCATTGTCAATCAACCACAAAACGGCTCCTTGCAAATTGGCATAGGTGGACAAATTACCTACTTGCCAAATGGCAGTTATAGTGGCAATGACGAATATACTTATCGGATTTGCAGTAGTACCATTCCGGTTCTATGCGATACTGCCGTTGTGAGCTTGACCATTAATCCGTCGGTAAATGATCCTTGCAGTGAGGCAGTGAGGTCAAAAACGTATTATTTGCCATTTCCTCACAATGCTAGCCAGTTGCGGGAAACGCTCTTGAGTGCAGCCAGCGTGAACAACCTTACAAACAATGCCCGGAATATAGTTAATATGAAAACGGCTTATCCGGGTACTATTATCACTTACGACCATTGGGAAGATGGGTATGAGGCTGACCTGACTGTTCCAACACAGTCAACGACCCGCGTTTGGGGGGACGGCCAAGCTTCCAATGGCATTGCTCCTGGTTATCCATCAGACATAATCCCAGCAGGTGGATATATCATTATAGATAACCAGTTCCCATATAATCCGAGGGTTTCCTCAGATATTTTTTATGATGGCAAGGATAAAATCTACTCGACCAACGATATTGCACTATCTGAAATTACCGGTGATGCAGGGGCCGTGGGTGCTACGGTTTTGATGAATGTCCAAAACCTCAAAACCAACGTTCTGGATATAACTCGCTTCTCAAACTACTTTATTTTGCCATTTGGTGAAAACGTTACGTTTGGTAGCACTGGCGCTTTTAAATATACTGGTGTTTTTATAAGGGCAGCTACGAACGGTACTTCGGTTAGTTTGGATTACAACGGTGATGGTACAATAGATTTGACGAATAACCTCAACGAAGGAGAGGTTTGGTTTTATGATGGAACCGCTTCGACGCCAGGCGTGGCAGGCGATGTGAACCAAGCCAACGACATAAAAGCCGGAGCAACTATTACTGCAAACTATCCAGTTGGCGTGGACTTGGTATTCGGAGGGATTGACAACTACGGTACTCGAAACTTGGCGTTGTTGCCATCTGGAAATGTTGGACACACTTATTATAACCCTGTTTACACTAGCTTGAGCACTGCTCCTGTGTACGTTTTCTTTACAAACACTTCAACCAATCCTGTCACGGTCAATTGGACAGCAGGCAGTGGTTCAACTGGTTCTGTTGTTTTGCCGGCAAACGGGAGTAACTACATAAACCTTCCGGTAGCAGCAACAGCTTACAAATTCGAGAGCGTAGGAGGGGAGCCGTTTACAGCCGTCGCTGTAATTGATGCTGATGCAGCGGGGTCAACTTATGACTGGGCTTTCCCGCTTATTGCAGCAGAAAGCTTGACCGATTTTTCAAGTATAGCTTGGGCACCTGGCTCAAACGATCTTTCTGGAAATTATCAACCAATTTGGGTTACTGCAACCGCAAATACCACATTGTACATTAAATTCAATGGAGATTTAACGACCCCGACTGCGACAATGAGTCCATGCGGTATTCCCTATGATATTGCAGTGCCGTTGAATACACTTCAGGCTTACCAAATATTTGACCCCGACAACGACCAAACAGGCTTGGCAATTTATACTTGCGATGGCACACCGATTGCTTCTGCTTGGGGCGAAGACCCGAACGCTGGTGGCCCTTCTCCTACTGGTACTCCTGCTATGGACGTAGGTTATGTGATGGAGCCTAAATGCCTTCAACAATTGATAATTGCCAATGACAATAAAGAATTTACACAGCCGTCCACGCCAGTAATTATTGGTGTTTTGGCAAATGATTTTTCGTTTTTGTGTACGATTGATACGGCATCTATCAACACTACTGGACTACTTGCGCCCTCTGACGGAATGATAACCATCAACAGCGATGGAACTATTACCTATTTGCCTGACCCTGGCTTTATGGGTACCGACGTTTTCGAATACAGGATATGTTCTATTGAATTTCCTAGTGTATGCGATGTAGCGAGAGTGACCGTTATGGTGACGGAATGTATGCCACTCCCAACTGAAAGCCTAATACTTGGAAAAGTCTATATCGAACAAATGCCCGATGATGGCATTTACAACACGGGTGAGGAGTTTGCCGCTGGTGTAGAAGTGGACTTGTATATTGATGCAGACTGTAGCACCACCATCAATGGTAGTGAAAGTATTACTCAAACAACCATCACTAATAACTCAGGGTATTATTCATTTAGTGTGCAAAATGGCTACAATGCCAAGGATGATTTTGATGCTACTGCCAGCTTTACTGGAAACGATGGAGGGGTTAACTGGGGAACCAACTGGGTCGAGCAAGCAGACGACAACGTAATCAATACGGGCGATGTCCGTATTATGACCGATGCTTCTTCCGGTGGTTTTGGCAATGCAATCAGGATTGCAGGGCCAAGCAATGGCATTTCCCGCGCACTTACTTTTAGCAGTGCCACTGCTGCCAAATTGAAGTTCATGTACCGCAGGCAAGGTTTTAACAATGGCGGAGAGCAGTTGCTTGTGCAGATAAATGGCGCTACGGTTTACACGATTAACGATGGCGATTATGTGCCTACCGATGTAAACTATACAGAGGTGGAGATAAACCTCGTATCATTTAATGCCAACGCAAGCAATACTGTTCAATTCATCACCAACGGCATTCCTGCCACGAATGAATACTTTTGGATAGATAATGTCGAGTTGATTTATTATAGGGTTCCCTCCTGTTATATAGCCAAGGTTGACCCTTCAAATACTGGAGGGAGATATTCAGCCTCTTCGCTCAATAACCAAGCGGCTTCATTTGTGGGACTTGGGGTTTGTGATACAGCAAACTACTTAGGGGTGTTAGCTGCATTAGTAGCAGTGGATGATGCTGTCACCACCTCAATAGACATTCCTGTTGTCATCAGTGTCCTGGACAATGATGCTCCAGGTGAACCTGACCCAGCATCCGTCACGAACTTAGGGGTGGTCAACCACCCATCCAATGGCACCATTACCATCAATCCTGATGGCACCATCATCTATACCCCAAACCCTGGATTCACGGGGACAGATGATTTTGAATACAAGGTCTGTAGCAATGAAGACCCCAGTATATGCGACATAGCGGTTGTGACAGTAACGGTCGCTTGTGCAATAATTCCCATGCAGAATACAATAACGGGTGTAGTTTATGATGACATCAATTTAAGCGGCTCAAAACAAACAGGGGAAGATGGGCATACAGGGGTAGGAGTCAACCTTTACCGTGATACCGATACCGATGGAGTGCTCGATGTAGGTGAGCCACTGTTAAACACGACAACTACGAGTGCTTTGGGCGATTATTCATTTGATGTAACCCCACCGAGTACTGTCAATACTTATTTAGATCAATTCACTGTAAACACGACGGCAAACCAAAGTCACGGAACAACCTCATGGGCATCCAATGCATGGACGGAAGTAGTGGAAGCAGATGGTTTCGCTGCGGGCGATATTACGATAACAAGTGCCAATGGCTTGCGAATTCAGAACACAAACAATGGTGCCCGTCGTACAGCCAATATATCGGGGGCGATAGCTGCAATACTCACTTTTAATTATTTTGAAACTGGCATGGACCTTCAAGTTGGAGATTACGTTGATGTCGAGGTGGCTTCAACAGCAAGCCCATCGAGCTGGACGCTCTTGAAGCGATACACCGGAGCCAATGGAAACCAGTCTGGTATAGATACATTTGACATCGCTTCCTTTATATCAACTACTACCACCATCAGATTCATGTCCTCTACGTCGGCCACGATGGTTGCTGGCGATATCGTCTATTTTGACAATGTTCAAATTAGTTACAACCTACCAACTGCCGCCAGCTATATTGTTCAATTGGTGCAACCCATACCTTCGGGATATGAGCTGACAACCCCAGTGCCTTCGCCTACTGGCATCCATATAGCCAGCTTTGCAGGCGCAGGCTCTGGCGATTGTCAAAACAATTTTGGACTCGCAGGAGCAGACCTGTCCATTCAAAAAACAGTTGACAATTCAACACCCACGACTGGAACCAATGTCGTTTTTACACTGGTAGTTACCAATATTGGCCCGACCAATGCCACTGGTGTAACAGTTTCTGATGTTCTGCCCAATGGCTATACTTATGTCTCAGATGATGGTGGTGGTGCTTACGACGACGCTACCGGTGAATGGGTGATAGGCACTCTTGCGGTTTCAGGTATTGAAACACTGAATATTACTGCCCAAGTAAACGTTACCGGTGATTATTTGAACATAGCTACCGTCACAGGAGACCAACCTGACCCAGATACTGGCAATAATTCCGATGACGAAACCATCTCTCCCAATTACCTGCCTACTGCCAATTTCAACAATGCGAGCACCGATGAAGATATGGCTGTTGATATACCAGTACTCAACAACGATACTTTTGGAGGAGATGGCCCAAGCACAGGCAACATTTCCATTACTGACAATACCAATCATGGTACTGCGACAGTAAACGATGGCGGTACTCCATTAGACCCCACAGACGACATCATAAACTATGTGCCGCTTCCAAATTATAATGGTGCTGACACGCTGATTTACCAGATATGCGATGCCAATAATGATTGCGATACTGCAATAGTTTTTATAAACATCAACCCAATCAACGACCCGCCTGTTGCCAATTTCAACAGGGCTACAACGGACGAAGATGTGCCTGTTACTTTTGGTGTCATCGGCAATGATACCGACTTGGACGGTAGCATTGACCCCACTTCCGTGACGATTACCGATCAGCCATCTCATGGCATGATCACCGTTAACCCGACCACTGGGGAGCTTACATACACGCCAAACAACGAATTCATCGGCCTTGATACACTAGTTTATCAAGTTTGCGACACAGGAATACCGCTCCCTGCACTTTGTGACACTGCCATCGTTTTCATTGAAGTATTGCCCATAAATGACCCACCAATGGCTATTTTCGACCGCGACACAACGAATGAGGAAGTGCCGCTGGACATTGATGTACTCATAAATGATACAGATTTGGATGGCAGCCTAGAGCCGTCAACAGTGACAGTCACAGATTTGCCATCCAATGGTATGGTCAGCGTGAATCCAACGACTGGCGTCATCACTTACACCCCAGCCCCCAATTTTTATGGATTGGATACCCTTGTTTATCAGGTTTGTGATGACGGCTACCCGTTGCCGTCACAATGCGATACGGCGATTGTATTTATTGTGGTATTGCCAGTTACCGACATCAGCATAAATGCAACGCAGGCTTGTAACGATAACGGTACCCCCAATATCTCAAACGATGATTATTTCACAATAGAATTGACGGCAACCAATCCTGACCCTGGCGCCAACAACCAGTTTTTGGTTTACAATGGTGCAGACTTATTGGCCACGGGTACCTACGGAAACAGCGTAATGATTGAGTGGCGTGATGCCGCCAACACCCTGCGGTTTTTGGCAGATGGAACTTCTACATACACCCTGACCATTCGAGATTTCAACAATTCATTTGATGAGACAACCCATTTAACCACACCGGAGACAAATTGCTCTAATTGTCCCCCCCCGGCTTGTCCTCCGGTGCAATTGACCCGAATACCAGCTGGGTCTAATTGACCCGGCAGCTGATTTGCTTGGCAGAGCTTCCTCCCATTTTGCCAAGCTTGACATATCCCCTTTGTGTTGGAAAGATCTGACACGGCTCACTGGCATTTGGCCATCATGAGGCGTGTACTCGCTTTGATAAAAATTGAACTTTTAAACATCTTATTATCGCCATGAGAAACTTTATTACGTCTCACCGCCGAACATTGCTCAATCTCTTTTCGGTGTTTGTGCTGACAATCATCAGCATGAGGGCATCCGCCCAAATCACAACCACCGATTGTGCCAATACCTATTCGTATTGCACAAACGACACGGTAAAACTAGAACCTGCCAACACCGTGCTCTACACCAACTTTGTCTGGTATGGAGGTGGTGTGGTAACTCCAGCCAACGAAATTGTGGTGGGCAATGCTGCCAGCTTCAATGTTGACCCTACCCGCTTGGGCAACAACACGATTTACGTTTCTGCACCAGGCGGCACGTACATCCTCACCTCCGAGTATGCGACGCCAGCTGGTTGTGCCACGAAGAACGATACGCTGGTCATCCAGTACCTGCCTGTGCCGGATCTCGTGACCAGTGCTGACACCATCTGCGCCGCTGCTGGCCAATCGGCTGACCTCGCTTTGATGGTAACTGACGGCAATGGCACAGCTGGCCCAGCTCCAGCTTGGTATCCAACGCTGGCCGATGCAGAAGCTGAGACAAATGCGCTCGTCAGCACAACGGTTACCCCTACATCTTCCACGAAGTACTACGTTCGCAAGAATACCACGGCGGATGATGCAGAGGGTTTTCCTTGCTACGACATTGACAGTGTCATCGTAGATGTTCGCTGCCTCAACCTTGGCAACTACATTTCATATGACACCAACAACAACGGCACAGTGGACATGGGAGAGCAGCCAATTGCTGGCGTGACGGTGGAGTTGTTCTACGACGCCAACGGCAACGGTATCATTGACCCATTGGAACAGACTCCTTATGCAACCGATGTGACGGATGGTTCAGGTCTTTACCTGTTTGAAAACCTGCCGGAAGGAGACTACTTCGTAGGTGTTCCTGCAAGTGAATTTGGCGTTGGTGGAACCCTGCAATACCTGTATAGCAGCGGTACAACAATGGGTGCTACGGGTTCAACTTCGGAGGCAAGCGCCGATGATGTTGACGACAACCCATCTTACCTCGACGACAATGGTATGACGGTAAAAACGGGCTTTTATGCCGGTGGGGTAATGACGCCAGCTTCGTTGACCCTGAGCTATCAAGCTGAACCTACTGGCGAAACACCAGACAACAGCTCCATCTCCGATGCCGACGACAACCTCACGGTTGGTTTCGGGTTCTATGGCATGAGCATTGGAAGCACCATCTTTGCGGACATCAACAACAACGGCACACAGGATATGGGCGAAGGTGGCATTCCTAACGTAACGGTTATCCTCTACGCTGCTGATGGAACGACAGTAATTGCCACCACTACTTCCGACTCGAACGGCAACTTCTTTTTCCCAGGTTTGCCACAAGGTGACTACATCGTAGGCGTTGACACCGCAGACCCAGAACTGGACGGACAACACAGCTCGGACGATATTGCTACCTCTGCCAACCCAGAGAACGATGTTGACGGTGACGATAACGGTACTACTTTAGTAGGAGCCATCATTAAAACGGGCACTGTCACCCTTACTCCAGGCGCAGAACCGGGTACACCAGTGCCAGGCTCTACTAACCCGCTGTCACCTAGCTCCAACTACAACTCTACGATTGACTTCGCATTCGTACCCGATTGCCCGACCATCACCAACGCTGCTGGTGCACAAACCATCTGTGCGACCGAAGATGGCGTTGACCTCAGCGTGAACACCAACCAAAATACGGATGACATTCGGTTCGTGCGTTTTACCACTGCACAGACAGGCGACGACATGTACACAGGTGGTGCGCAGATTGGCTCAGATGAAACCCCAGTGGGGGCATCCGATCCATATTCGGTAACCTACACGTTCAACACATCTGACTTCCCGAATGCCACGACTTCGCCGATAACCTACTACGTGTACGCCATCATGGCCACACCTTCACCAGACCCAACCTGCCGTCCATACCAGGAAATCCAGGTGGTGGTGAATCCGAAGCCGACTGCAGCTGCTGGCGTTTCGCTGACGGAGTGCGAGAATGCACTTGGCAGTGGCGAAGCTGACTTCACACTGACGGATGCAGATGCTGATGTGCTCAATGGCCAGATGGGCATGACCGTGACCTACCACGCCACGCAGGCTGACGCCGACAACGATGTGAACGCTTTGATTAGCCCATTCTCGGCTGTTCCAAGCAACATCTACGTGCGGGTAGAAAACACTTACGGCTGCTATGCCACAGCCCAAGTTGCTTTGAACGTGAACGCAAGGCCGGACTTTACGCTGTCGTTGCCAACTACTTGCCCAGGAGACGAGCCAACGCTGATGATCAGCAACTTGACCAATGGCGATGCCATCATGTCGCTCATGGATTTGAACGGCGGCGGATTCGAGCCATACCAAGCCAGCTATGTCTTCACGACGGCTGACGGCTTGGTGCTTGATGCAAACAACACAGTAACAGTACGCAACGAGAATGGCTGCGAAACGGCCAAGACCGAATATGTTGACCCAGTCACGCCGCTCGTTTGCCCACCGGTGAACGTGACCGTGAAGCGTGCTGGCGAATAATTTAGCCATGAAAATTGAAGGTGGCGGGGTGGCATTTTGCTGCTCCGCCAGCCTTTTGGCTAAGTTTTATTATTGGAATAATACACTTTGAAAAGCATGTGGCCACCGAGTAGATATTGCTTGGTAAATCATTGCTCGGTGGCTATTTTTTATTGATAATAAATGATATAAGCAGCTAAAAAATTCAGTGAATACAGCTATTTGAGCTTGATTAATTAAAGAATAGCGTCCTATTATTTACGTAAAATTAAATATTGCCTCAAACCAATTATTTGACCCAACGTCGAGCATTTACGAAAGGATTTTAACAATGTATCCAATGAATAACGACATACTACGGACCGTTTTCCCAATCTTGGCTGGGGGCAAAACGCTGTTGTTGCGCTTCGCAATGGCAGTGGCCTTCTTGTTTTGGGCAGCGGGTGCTTTTGCCCAGCACGACGTCGCCCTCCAAAAAATAGTGGACCGGGACAGTGTGGCAGCGGGCGATACCGTAACGTTCACCATCCGGGTGAGCAACGAAAACATGACCAACGTGGCTGGCTTGCAGGTGCGTGACACCTTGCTGCCCGGCCTTACCTATATCAGCCACACGGCTCCCGCTGGCACCACCTACAATGTTTCCAACGGGATTTGGATGATTGGCAGCCAGCTCGATGCCAGTACTGCTGAGCTTGTTTTGACCATCCGCACGCGGGTGGAGTGGGAGGGTATGTATATGAACATCGCCGAGGTGACAGACATGGCTGGAACAGACGATGACAGCACCCCGAACAACGAAGAACTACTGGAAGACGACATGGACAAGGCTTGCGTGTCGGTTCCCATCACCATTTGCTCGCAACTCAACGACTCGGTTCGGGTGACCCTGCTGCCGATGTTCACAAACATTCAATGGTACAAAAATGGTGTGCTGATACCTGCTAACCAGGGTGGTACGCAAGACACTTTTTACATCACGCAAGCAGGCATTTTTGCTTTTACTGCTACGCAAAACGGCTGCCCAACGTTTACCTGCTGTCCCGTGGTGGTTAAGGACAGTTGCTACGACCTGGCACTGCGGAAAACACTCGCACTCGGTCAAAACGACACGGTAAACGTTGGCTCGCTGGTCAGTTTCACCCTCGAAATTTTCAACCAAGGCGACCTTGCTGCCAATCTTTTTTCCATCCTCGACTACGTTGACCTTTCGGCCTTCGCCCCATTCAGCGCCAGCGACAACCCGCCGGGCACTACTTCCGGCGATGCCGCAATTCCGTTTGCTTGGGCCAATTCTGGCACAAACGGTAGGGTAACCCTCAACGGTGAACTCGCTCCAGGCGAATCGGTGCAATTACCAGTGACGCTCAGGGCCGCTCATGGTGGTCAAGCCACCAACTTTGCGGAGATAAACACCGACGATGACCGTGACGTAGATTCTCAGCCTGAAAACCAAGAACAAGACGGCAACACGGACGGCTACGTTGACAACGAAACAAACAACAGCGGTGGCGACGAAGACGACCACGACGGGGCCACGCTCACCATTTTGGCCTTCACCATCAACGGGCTAGTCTGGAACGACGCCGACCACGATGGTCAGCAAGAACCCGGTGAGCCAGGAGTGGCAGGCATCGTCGTGCATTTGTACGATGCTGACGACAATCTCATCGCTACCGACACGACTGCAGCCGATGGCAGCTACTTTTTCACAGACCTGCCGCCAGGTAGTTACTACGTGGCTGTAAATCCAGCTACCATCCCGATTGGCTACGACGTCACGCTCCCCAACATTGGCGATGACAACACCGACAACGATGCCGATGCTGCTGGTGTGACACCGTTGATAAACTTGGGCCCAGGCGAAGAAGGCTCGGCGGACATTGGGATTTTTGCAGCTGAATTTGACTTGGCATTGTCTAAATATCTCGCACCTGGACAATCTAATTTGGTTGACCTCCACGATGAAGTCACCTACTTCATCAAAATCACGAACGAAGGCATCCTGCCTGCCTATCATGTTGACGTCATGGACAACATACCGGCAGGCATGGCACTCAGCCCTAACGACCCCAACTGGACATTGACGGGTACTGGCAATGTGGCATACACTTTTGCCGGGCCAATTTTGCCGGGCCAATCGGATTCCATAGAAATCATCATGACGGTGCTGTACGGCGCATCTGGACAGCAAATCGAAAATACAGCGGAAGTAGTTTCTGCCGAGGACAGCAACGGCATCGTCTATCTCGACCTCGACTCCACACCGAACAACGGCAATCCTGACGAGGATGATATTGATGGCGAGACCATCGAACTCGTCCCACATGACCCTACCGGCTGGGTTTATTGCGATAAAACTGGCAAAATCATCACGGGCGGCACTGTCACCGTGACGGGTCCCAACGGGATACCCAACAGCCAAGTAATCATCGTACACGATGGCTCGGAAGGCTACTACGAGTTTTACACCAATGGAACACCGGGCGTTTACACCCTCAGCTACTCACACGCGCTGGGCATTCCGCTCAGCCCAAATTGCCCGCCATTGGCTGGGCAATTTGACCCAACGGGCTTGCCAGACCCCACCATTCTCGGTGCGGACACCCTCAACAGCGAGTACCTAGCCGATGCGGACTGTGTGAACAATCCCTACTACCTGAGCTTCAACTTGTCCCCAAGCGACCCCATTATTTTGCACAACAACCTCCCGGTGCGGTGCATCCTCATCGCCTCGATTGTTTGCAATGATGCCAACAACAACGACCTGTCCGATGCAGGCGACCAACCCATTGCGGGAGCAACTGTGAACCTCTACGAATGCGGCAACACTACCACGCCGATTGCCACGTCCATCACGGATTCGTTGGGCAACTACCTGTTCGATGGCCTTGAGCCAGGCAGCTACGTGGTCGGCTACGACCTACCGCCCGGTGTGCGCACAGTTTCGTCGGGTGTCATTGACGAAAACGGATTTTCGCCTTGCATCACTTTGACTTGGGGAGAATGCGACACGACCACCTACATCTGTCTCTACACTTGTCCCAACGTTTCGGCAGGGCCAGACTTGGCGCATTGCAGCAACGTCGAGTCCAGTCAATTGAACGCCACCGTGCCCTACGGCAGCGGCAGCTACACTTGGTCGCCAACGACTGGGCTCAGCAACCCAAACATCGCCAACCCCGTTGCCACGCCATCGGACACGACCACCTACACCGTCACCTACGACGATGGCCTCGGCTGCGTTGACAGTGACGAGATGACGATTGCAGTGGGCAACCCAATCCCATTCCTGACCAATGCACCTTTTGCTGACACCACCATCGAATGCACGAGCCCTTTGGTGCCTTTCGAGGCCCCGATGTTTGCCGACGATTGCGGTAGCAACGTGGCCATCGCTCTCGACAGCACGGTGACGCTCAACCCCTGCGGTCGTGTCATCGTTCGCACCTGGACGGCTACCAACCCAAGCGGCAACTCGACCACCTTCACGCAGACCGTGACCGTGGACGACAACACGCCACCCACCATGTTTGCCACACATGCCTTTTTTGGTGAAATCATGGACGGCGATACCCTCTACGCTGACTGCACGCAGATACCCTCGCTTGATTCACTGGGCTTCTCCGCTTTCGATTATTGCTCCGCAACGACCGTCAATTTCATCGAGAACGTGACCGACGGTGACTGCGATGTGGACGGCTACATCGAGTCCCGTTACTGCGGTTGGACGGCCACTGATGCCTGCGGCAACGTGGACAGCCTCTTCTTCTGGGTCATCATCACCGACAACACGCCACCAACATTGGCTGGTGTGCCCGCAAATGTTGACCTGCCTTGTGGGCAATCTGCTCCGGCAGCGGCCAACGTGACCGCCAGCGACTTGTGCGACGGTAGCATACCTGTTGTCTTCAACCAAACGCAAGTGAACAACGGCTGCACTGCCACCATCACCCGCACTTGGACGTCTACCGATGCCTGCGGCAACACGGTTTCCGCTTCGCAAACCATCAACGTCGTCACCGACAACCAGCCGCCCGTTTTTGCTGGCATCCCGGCCAACACAGCTGGAACCTGCAACAATATTCCGCCAGTGCCCGCCAACATCACGGCCACCGACAACTGTGGCGCTGACGTTCAAATCGCATTGAGTGAAGCTTTCACGGGCAACTCGTGCAACTACATGCTCGTTCGCACTTGGACAGCCACTGATGCCTGCGGCAACGTGGCAACTGCTACCCAAAACATTGACCTAACCGACAACGATACACCTGTGCTGGTCGGCGTACCAGGAAACACCACGGCCAGTTGCGGCAGCCTGCCGCCAGTGCCAACCGTGACGGCCACCGACGGCTGCGACACCAATTTGGTGGTTGTTTTCAACGAAGTCCAAACTGGCAGCGGCTGTGCCTTCACTGTCACTCGCACTTGGACCACCTCCGACGACTGCGGCCATGTGGCTACTGCCTCGCAGGTCATCAACGTGGTGGACGACCAGGGCCCCATCATCACGGTAACAGCCCCCGGCCTGAGCTGGCTCAGCCACGGTGACACCCTCATCAGGCAGTGCAATCAGATTCTGACCCTGACGGCAGGCAGTGCTATTGCTGCCGATGCCTGCTGCACCACGCCACCGACGATGACCTTCCACGAGTGGGTAACGGCGGGCAATTGTCAAGATGACGGCTACCTCCAGCTCATGACTTGTGGCTGGACGGCTGTTGATTGCTGTGGCAACGTGGACAGCCTTTTCTTCACAGTCATCGTCACCGACACGATACCGCCAAAACTTTACGGCGTACCAAACAACATCAACTTACCATGTGGCCAATTGCCTTCGGCCAATCTGCCAACCGTGGTAGCAGTGGACAACTGCTCGAACAACTTGGCGGTAACGCTCACCGCTGACACACTGACCATCCCCGGCGGGTTCCAAATCATCCGCACCTGGTCGTCAACGGACGGCTGTGGCAACGTGGGCACGAACAGCCAGACCATCACGGTGACGCTGACAGATGTCGTGCCGCCCGTTTTTGCCAACGTGCCATCGAACATCAGTCTCGACTGCGGTTCGCCAATTCCGCCTGCGGCCAGCAACGTGACTGCCTCAGACATCTGCGATTCAACGCCAACCATTTCGTTCAACGAAACCACGAGCGGCGGCCCAGTTTGCTACACGATAACGAGGACTTGGACGGCCACCGACGATGACGGAAACACCAGCACTGCCACGCAGGTCATCACGGTGACGGACACAGTGGCGCCAACGCTGGTCGGCGTTCCAGCCAACACAGCGGTTGCCTGTGGTAGCGTTCCGCCTCCAGCGACGGTCACTGCTACCGACAATTGCAGCACCAACTTGCAGGTGAACTTCAGTGAAACACAGACCACTGGTTGCAGCTACACCATCACCCGCACTTGGACGGTAACCGACGACTGCGGCAACACGGCCACTCAGACGCAGGTGATTTCGGTAAGCGATTTGCAACCGCCAGTGTTTGCTGGTGTATTGCCTCAAAACATAGTTGTGGAATGTGCGGCAAACGTGCCAGCTCCCGCAACATTGACGGCTTCCGATGTTTGTGATGCGAACGTGCAGGTGAGCTTCAACGAAGTGCAAACAGGAACTGGCTGCACCTACACGCTGACCCGCACGTGGACGGCCACCGACGACTGCGGCAATTCGGCAACCCACACGCAGGTGATTACAGTGGACGATACGCAGGCACCAATATTCGCAGGTATTTTGCCACAGGACTTGGCGGTTGATTGCGCAAGCATCCCAGCGCCGGACTCCCTCACGGCCACCGACAACTGCGATGCGAACGTGGAGGTGACTTACGGTCAAGTTCAAAACGGCAGTGGTTGCAGCTACACCCTGACCCGCACCTGGACAGCCACCGACGACTGCGGCAACCAGACCATTGCGGAGCAAACACTGACCGTGACGGACAACACGCCGCCCGTGATGTTCGCCACCCACGCCTTTTTTGGTGAAATACAGCACGGCGACACACTCTACGCCGATTGCAGTCAGATACCGTCGCTCGACTCGATTGGCTTCTCGGCCACCGACCTTTGCGGAGCGACGACCACCAACTTCACGGAGAGCGTGGTGCAGGGCAACTGCTCGGCGGACGGCTACACCGAGCTGCGCTACTGCGGCTGGACGGCCACCGACGAGTGCGGCAACACGGACACGCTGCACTTCACCGTCATCATCAGCGACCAGTTGGCACCGACGATTTTGGGTGTGCCAGCGGATGCTACTGCTGAGTGTGGCCAAGTGCCTCCCGTGCCAAACCTGACGGCCACCGACAACTGTGACCAAACACCCACCCTTGTTTTTTCTGAAACCAGCACTGGTAGCGGTTGCAGCTACACCCTGACCCGCACTTGGACGGCCACCGACGACTGTGGCAACGTGTCAACGGCGGAGCAAATCGTCACCGTCGCCGACACAGAAGCGCCCGTTTTTGTTGGCAATTTGCCCCAAAACACAACGGCGCAGTGCGGCAATATCCCTGCACCTGCCACGCTCACAGCTACCGACGGCTGTGATTCGACGGTGCTAGTGACCTTTGAGCAAATGCAATCCGACACGGGCTGCAACTACACGCTGACCCGTACTTGGACAGCGACCGACGACTGCGGGAACTCGGTTTCGCATGTTCAGTTAATTGCTGTTTCAGATACTGCTACCCTCCAGATTGTCTTCACCAACCCGCTGTTGTCGGGAATGGCTGACGGCGACACGCTGGTGATTTCGTGCAGCGACCCATCGGTTTTTGATGCCAGCGATGCCGTTGCGGTCAATGGTTGCAGCGCTGCGCCAGTTGTTTTCTCCGAAAACAGCATTACGCCGGGCGACTGTGCTACGGACGGCTACATTGCCATCATACAAGCCAACTGGACGGCCAACGATACTTGTGGCAACACGGCTTCCATCACGCTGCAAATCATGGTGGTGGACAACGAGCCACCTGTTTTCAGCAACGTGCCCGCCGATTTGACCATCGGTTGCAACGACACGATTCCGCCTTGTGGCAGCCCGACAGCCACCGATGCTTGTGGTATCGTGACCCTGACTTCCAGCACGACGACCGTGCTGACGGCCAACGGTTTTGACCAAATCTGCACCTGGACGGCCACCGACGCCTGTGGCAATGAAGCGACTGCTACCAGCACGATTCATGTGGTGGAAAGTGGAATGACTATCCTCAGCGGGGTGCCTGCTGATACGACCATTTACTTGGCGGGCAATGAAACCGTGCCGCCACCTGCCACCGTGACGGCTACGGAAGGTTGCCCAGCACAGCCAATACCTGTTGATTTCTCTGAGACATCAGCGCCGATGGGCAACGATGGCTGCATGGTAAAAATCACCCGGACTTGGTCAGCGACGGACAGTTTGGGCAACACCGTTGTGCAGGAACAGGAGATTACAGTTGTTGGATTTGTGGACGCCAGCGTGCTGTCCACCACACCGGACACCTGCGGCAATGGCGTCGGAATTGCTGTGCTTGACCCTCCGAACTACACCTACGTCTGGAGCGACGGCGGCATCGGCAGCACCCGCACCGACCTCGAAGCTGGCACCTACACCGTGACGGCCACGAACAATGGCTGCTCCGATGTGCTCACGGTCAACATTCCGAACATGTTGGTGCAGTTGATAGTAGATATCGCTACGACACCTGAGTCCTGCATCGGCGACGACGGAACGGCAAGCATTACGCCAGCAGACTACAACTACGCTTGGAGCGACGGCGGCACTGGCCCCAACCGCACTGGCCTCGCAGCCGGTGGCTACACCGTGACGGCGACCGACGGCAACTGCTCCAGTGTTTTCTTCGTGAACATCGCCAATGCCTGTAACTGCGAACCTGCCGTGCTCGATTCATTGATTACTACGCCTGCCGATTGTGGGGTGGCCAATGGCTCGGCTACGCTTGAATTGGTTGGCGAATTGGCTGATTACAGCTTCGATTGGGCACCGGACTTCGGTACGCCTAACGCAGCTGGCAATGCCCGCACAGACCTGCCAGCAGGGCATTACGTCGTGCAGGTGATGTTCCAGAACAACAGCAACTGCGTGGAAATCATCGAGTTCGAAATCGTTGATGACTGCCCACGCTGCGCACCGATGTTCCCTGTTGGAGCATTGACGGTCAACAGTTCGTCAGCAATGACGGATGTCTGTGTGCCAGTTCCGTTTGCCATCGCAACGCAGGTCCAGCTTGATTTGGACGGTCAGCCACTGACAAGTGACATTCTACCTTGCAATGTTCAGCCAGTACTGGTTTACAATTTTGACAACCTAACGAGCGGCATGTTGGCCGTGAAATGGACATTCGGAACAGAAACTTACTTCACGCTGGCCGATGATTTGGGCGAGGTAGCGGCCTTCTTGAACTATGTTGATTTCGATGGCGGTTGGATGCACGACCCTGCGAAAAACAGTTTGTCAACCGCCAACTTGAAGGGCAACTACGGCAGCTTGGAGCTGACCCATTTGCCGACAGGCGCTACTCAAATCATGCAAACGGTTTCTGCCATGTCGGCGATTGGCACCAACCTGAAACTGCCTGCTGGAAAGCACCTGCTCACGCATTTCGATGCTGAAACTGGCTGCTCCGATACCTTGGGCATCGTAGTGCTGGCGACGACGGAGGCAGCACAAAATGCACCGTCGAAACTGCATGACGACATAGTGCGGATGCGCCAGGGCGAAAATGCAACGGTCAATGTCTTGGTCAACGACGACATCAAGTCTAGCATCAAGGAGCTTAAAATCGCCAACCAGCCTGACAACGGTTCGGCTTGGGTCAATATGGACAACACGGTGAGCTACCGACCGCTCATCGAATACTGCAACGACTTTGAGCAGCAGCCACTGGAGCAGTTTGAATACGAAGTCTGCTTTGAGGATGGCAGCAGGATGAAGGCAAGTGTGAGTGTGGAAGTGGCCTGTGTAGAATCTGCGCCTGCAACGGAAATCGTGTTGTACCCGAACCCGGCCAACAGGTTCGTTTACCTCGACCTATCCGCCATCGCAGGACAGCCTGCTGATGTGGTCATCTTCAACAGCTTAGGCGTGAAGATGCAAGAAATCCGAATGGCCGAGGCACCAGCCCTGCCGTTCAGGATGGAGTTGAGGGAGTACGCTGCCGGGCACTACGCCGTTCGGATAAGCACCCCGGACGCTAGGCCGTTCGTGCGGCAGCTGATTATTGGAGGGAAATAACGTTTCTTTAGAATTGGGAATATAGTTACGGGAGAAGGCGAGGAGCCTTCTCCCTTTTTTATTGGCAGAAAACTGCTGATTGACGGTGTTTTCAACCATTTTTGCGGCCTTGGCAGCCAAAGTCCTGCGCCGATGATTTTTATGATAGAACAAACCACCGTCAGCACCTACCAGCAAATTTTCGGAGCGAAGCCCCAAATCGTCGTGCGGGCGCCGGGCCGCATCAACCTCATCGGTGAGCATACCGACTACAATGCCGGGCTGGTACTGCCTGCCGCCATTGACAAAGCCATCTGGCTGGCAATGGGCCGGCGCAACGACGACCAGCTCCATTTTCATTCGCTCGACTTGCTGGACAGCTACCAGGGCGTGGTTGATTCCTTTGAAAAAGACCCCAAAAACTGGGCAAACTACCTGCTGGGCGTCATCAACGAGGCACGAAAAGATGGC
>CAYTZS010000087.1:0-20689 GCA_964442355.1 uncultured Saprospiraceae bacterium
AGCCGTGCATTGACCCCTTTTTTGAGGGTGGGGAAGTTCAATCCTTCTCTAAATACGCCTCATAACCTACCCCTTCCAGCCGCTTGTATTTCATCGCTACTTCATCAGCCAACTTCTGTTTGAACTGAACGATGCGTTCCAGCAACAGATGGTCGCTTGTGCCAAGAATTTGCGCAGCTAGGATTCCTGCATTCTTGGCGGCATTCAGAGCTACGGTGGCCACTGGCACCCCATTCGGCATCTGGAGAATGGATAGGATGGAATCCCAGCCGTCAATGGAATTGGAGGACTTGACGGGAACTCCGATGACCGGCAGCGGCGACAACGAGGCTACCATGCCCGGCAAATGTGCTGCACCGCCTGCTCCGGCAATAACGACTTTCACGCCCCGAAGGTGGGCGTTTTTAGCAAATTCAAACATCCGCTCCGGGGTTCGGTGTGCGGAGACGATGGTGACTTCCAAGGCCACGCCGAGTTCTGTGAGCACATCCGCTGCCTGCCGCATGATGGGCAGGTCGGAGTCGCTTCCCATGATGATTGAAACCATTTTCTTGTGATTGGTGAAAGGTGAATGGCAGGGCCAAGACCTGTATCTAATCACCTTTATGAAATTACTTTTAAAACTTGCTGAACCTTTCTAGCCTTTGCCTTTGCAGACTCAGCGCTCTCGGCCAGCACCGTAACGTGCCCCATTTTGCGGTAAGGCTTCGTCTCGGCCTTACCGTAGAGGTGGATTTTCACACCTTCCATTGCCACGCATTCCTCGAAGCCGGCATACTGAACGGGGCCGCTGTGGCCGGGTTCGCCGAGTAGGTTGACCATGACAGACGCAGTTTTCATCTTCGTGCTGCCCAAGGGCAAATCGAGTATGCCACGCAGGTGCTGCTCGAACTGCGAGGTGTAGCAACTGTCAATGGTGTGGTGGCCGCTGTTGTGTGGACGAGGCGCTACTTCGTTGATTAGCAGGCGGTTGTCATTTGTCAAAAACAGCTCGACAGCCAACAGGCCGCAAGTGCCGAAGGCGGAAATCGTGTCCAATGCCAATTGCTCGGCAGCCTGTTCGATGGTCGGGTCAATGTCTGCTGGGCAAACGAGGAACTCGACCAGATTGGCCACAGGGTTGAACTCCATTTCCACTGCTGGGAAGGCCCTGACCTCACCCCGTTCGTTGCGGGCGACCACCACGGCGATTTCCTTCTGGATGTCCACCAAATCTTCAACGACGGATGCATCTGGGAGCAAAAGCGGTAGGTCGGCAGCAGATTTTATCACAGCCACGCCCTTGCCGTCGTAACCTGCCGTACGGGATTTTTGCACAAAAGGATACGAAAGCTGCCCAGCCTGCAAGGCTAATCGGATGGCGTCGCCATTTTCAAAGAGCTGGAAATCTGAGGTAGGCAGGCCATGTTTTTGGTAGAACTGCTTCTGGAGGCCCTTGTCCTTGATGAGATTGAGTTGTGCAGGAGCTGGGTGTACCTTCACACCCTCTGCTTCGAGGCGCAACAGGGCCTCGGTGTTCACGTGCTCGATTTCGATTGTCAGCACATCCACTTGTTTGCCGAAGGCGTAAACATCGTCGTAGTTGTTGAAATTGCCCTCAACGAAATGTGAGCAAACGGGACCCGTTGGAAAACTACGGGAAGCATCGAGTGCCCAAGTTTCCACATCCCAATTGTGGGCGGCAAGGGCGAACATCTTGCCCAATTGCCCGCCGCCAAGGATTCCGACTTTGGTTCGTGTCGTATTCATGGCAGCAAAGGTAGCGGTTTGGTTGATTTGCTCGACCAGGTAAGTGACAAAGCTCGCCGAGTTTATTTCAAGCTGACCTTTGTGCCGATGCTGAAAGAAAAATTGTAGAGTTTTTCGCTGTTCACGCCAATTCCATCCGTGAGGATGTGGTGCTGATAGTTGGGTTGGAAAAACAAACTCCAACGTGGCGTGAAGAAGCGCTCCATGCCGAAGCCAAGGTTGGCCGTCAAGTAGAAATTGTTGAAAAAAGTGCCGCCGTCAAAAAGCCCTTGCGGGAAATCTTTTTCTTCTGTGATGGACTCGTCGTCGTCAGGCAGGCCGTCCGTGACGGGAGGCATGACGATGAGGTTTCTCGGTGAAGGAACTCGGCTGCTTGCAATCTCGTACACCGAGGACGTGATGAAATGCCCAGATGCACCAAACTGGGTGTAAACGCGCCACTTGCCCTCGTTTTTCAAGTGATAGCTAGCATTGAGTGGCACTTGCAAGATATCCAATTGAACCCCATTGAACTCTTCCCTGATAATGTAGTTGACCGTCTCGAAGAAAATGACCGGGGTGTTCGGGATGTACCGCTTGAAAGAATAAATGCCACCTGTCTGAAACTCCCACTTGCCTTTTTTCCAGCTCACCGTGATGCCACCGCCGTATCCGCTGGCAAGCGTGGTGTCGTGCCCAGTGGAAATCAAGGTGTCAAATACGCTGTACTTGTTGGGGGGAGTGAGCACGTAGGCAATGTCCGTGCTGGTAAAAATGCCGAACCTAAGCTGTCGTTCTTTTTCGAAGATGCGCTGTGGCAGTTGTGGCACTTCCCATGCAAATTTTGAGTGTATCGGTTGGGGGCCAAGCGAGGCCAACAGGTTGCTGCTGTTCATCCGGTCGTCGCCTATGCCAGGGGTGCGCA
The DNA here is from genome assembly GCA_964442355.1 of uncultured Saprospiraceae bacterium. Lineage (GTDB taxonomy): Bacteria > Bacteroidota > Bacteroidia > Chitinophagales > Saprospiraceae > UBA6168. Next base: position 2,654 of record CAYTZS010000087.1, read on the forward strand.
GCGCGTTGTTCTGCAATTTACTCCCTGTGATTGCTTCAAACAAGCTGGTGGCTGCCCCCATCGCTTTCAAGTCGGAAAGCCCGAGTGATGGCAAGGTGGAAAGTGTGGCTGATTGCGGCGGCTGCAAACCCAAGTCGGCAATCAACGCAGTTCCAACGGCAGTGGTTGGCGGAACCGTGCTTGCGGCCTTCGGTTTGTTTGCAGCGCTGTATTTTGGTGGAAAATTCTTGTTCGATACATTGGGCGCCACCAAGTTTTTAGGCTTTGACCCAGCTTCGGCCACGAAAGGAGTACGGGTGGATGCTGATTGTTCAATTGGAATTGGCACCGATACAGTTGGTACTGGCCAATTGGTCGAGTCGTTGCCTTGAATTTTACCCTCAATAATGGGCGTGAAACGCACGAAGGTCAGCAACAGGAGTAGCATCAGACCCAGCTCGGCGACTTTACAGCGAATCAAATGGTAGCGAACAAAAAACTCATCTTCGAGGCGGTGAGCCATCATCTGCCAGTGGTGAGGCTGGAAAGGCACTTCGAATCGCTCCAGTTTCTCGTAAACTACGTTGTCAACAACAGCCTCATTTTCAAGCTGTTCGGCAGTTTCTTCTGCTTCAATCATCTTTTCCATCCGGCTCCACTCGCCTGCGGCTAGGGGCACTTCGAGGTGGTTCAGTTTTCCTGAAATGGCATCATCGAACGCAGTTTCGCCACTGGTTGCGTCGCGTTCAAGCCGCTGCTCAAACGCCTCCCAGGCACGGTCGTCGAACCGGGCCTGCAATTTCTCCAATGCTTGTCTAACCTGCTCGTCTAGATGCTTTTCCGTATTCATTGCGTCGTCAAGTCTGCTGCGTTGGCACCGAGGGATGGGTTCTTGCGGAGCAACGCTTCCTGTAATTTTGTCCTTGCTTTTACGAGATTAGAGCGGGAGGTGCTTTCGGTAATGTCCAAGAGTTCGGCGATTTCCTTGTGGGAATAGCCTTCGAGGATGTAAAGGTTGAAAACAGCCCGATAAGCGGGCGTCAGTTCTTGAACTGCTTGCAGGATTTCCTGCTCTGTGAGTTGAGACAGTGCATCGGCGTCTGGCACACTGAGGTCGTAGGCTGTTTCGATGTCCTCCGTGCGGCGGCGTACCAGCTTGCGGTAGTAGTCGATGGCCGTGTTCACCATGATGCGCCGGATCCACGAGTTGAGCGAAGTGCCTGGTTCGTAGCGGTGGAGGTTTTTGAACACCTTGATGAAGCCCTCGTGCATGATGTCGAGCGCTTCGTCTTGGTTGCCTGCATACCGCAGGCAGACGCCCATCATTTTTGGATAATGCTCTTCGTAAAGTGCCTTCTGCGCCCAGCGGTCCTTGCGGATACAGGCTTCGATTAAGCTGCTTTCGTCAGAGGTGAATGTTAATGCAATATCCATGCAAGATGCTGATTATGCCCCTCACCGTTTCACGGTCTGTTTCACCAGTGTACAACGTGAAGGGACGGATGATTGCTGCGTAGCTGCGGCGATTTTGAGCCGCTTTTTCTCAAAGTTCGGGGAAAGGTAGAAAGATATTTTTAGAATTTGGCAAGTATAAAGGTCAAGGTTTTGACATTTGCCCTAAATCCTGCTCTTTTATAAACAAATAATGGATATTGTTTTTATTTTTAAAAAACATTTCGTTGAATAAAAACGATGGGATTTGTTAATTTTGCGGGTAATTTTAGGCAGAAACATTTTAATCAAAAGCCACACGATGTGGCAAATCAAAACGAGCCAAGTACCATTTTTTTGAATTTGCAAAATGGCAACATCACCAAATAGCAACGCCGACGGCACTCCCGGCTACAACGGCACCACCGGCACACATGCCGAAGGCCACGTGGTCACCATCTCTGGCATGTACGAGAACTACTTCCTCGACTATGCCAGCTACGTCATCTTGGAGCGTGCCGTGCCCGCCATCGAGGACGGCCTGAAGCCCGTGCAGCGGCGTATCCTGCATGCCATGTACGAGAAGGACGATGGCCGCTACCACAAGGTGGCCAACATCATCGGCAACACGATGCAGTACCACCCGCACGGCGACGCTGCCATTGGCGATGCACTGGTGAACATCGGACAGAAGGAACTGCTGATAGATACGCAGGGGAACTGGGGCGATTTCCGCACCGGCGACTCGGCGGCGGCTTCTCGTTACATCGAGGCACGGCTCACGAAGTTTGCACTGGAAGTAGCCTTCAACCCGCAGACCACCCAATGGTCGCTCAGCTACGATGGGCGCAAAAGAGAGCCGGTGAACCTGCCCATGAAGTTCCCGCTCATCTTGGCACAGGGCACGGACGGTATTGCCGTGGGCCTAAGCACCAAGATTTTGCCACACAACTTCATTGAACTTTGCAAGGCCAGCATTGATATTTTGCAAGGCAAAAACGTCAAAATCTACCCCGATTTCATGACCGGGGGCAGCATTGACGTGACAGACTACCAAGGCGGCCACCGGGGCGGAAAGGTGAAAGTCCGGGCGAAAATCGAGAAGGCGGACAAGAACCTGATTTTGATAAAAGAACTGCCCTATGGCGTCACGACCGTATCGCTCGCCGAGAGCATCGGCAAGGCGGTGGAAAAGGGTCAAATCAAAATCAAGAAGATTGACGACAACACTGCCGCCGAGGTCGAAATAGCCATCGAGCTGATGCCTGGCACCTCGCCCGATGTGGCCATTGATGCCCTCTATGCCTTCACCGACTGCGAGGTGAGCATCTCACCCAACGCTTGCATTATCACCGACGACAAGCCGATTTTCACGACGGTGGAGGAAATTTTGCGCATTTCGACCGAGAACACGAAGGACTTGTTGCGGCAAGAACTCGAAATCAAACGGAAGGAGCTGGAGGAAAAATGGCTCTTCGCTAGCTTGGAAAAGATATTCATCGAGAACCGCATTTACCACCAAATCGAAGAATGTGAGAGCTGGGAAGAAGTCATCGCCGTCATTTACAGGGAGCTGCGCAAATACGTGGCGACTCCTTCCGACCAAGGCGGGGCAAGTGATAAACGCCTGAAACTATTCCGGGAACTGACGGACGACGACATCACCCGTTTGACCGAAATCCGCATCAAGCGTATCTCGAAATACAACGCTTTCAAGGCGGATGAACTTATCGAAAGGCTTATCGAGGAATTGGAGGAAACCGAGCACCACTTGGCGCACCTCACGGAGTTCGCCATCGCTTATTTCAACAATCTGCTCGAAAAATACGGAAAGGGCCGGGAGCGCCGCACCACGATTTCAGGTGGCTTCGAGACCATCCAAATCACACAGGTGGTAGCCAACAACGCCAAACTTTATGTGGACCGCAAAGAAGGTTTTGTGGGCATGGGCTTAAAGAAGGATGGTGAGTTCGTTTGCGATTGCTCCGACATTGACGACATCATCGTGTTCCGAAAGGACGGCAAGATGGTCGTGACCCGCATCGCCGACAAGACCTTCGTGGGCAAAGACATTCTGCACGTGGACGTTTGGAAGAAAAACGACGAGCGCACCACCTACAACCTGATTTACGTGGACGCCAAAAGCGGCGTGAGCAAGGCCAAGCGTTTCAATGTGACGGCCATCACCCGCGACAAGGAGTATGACCTGACGATGGGCAACCCCAACTCGAAGCTGCTCTACTTCAGTGCCAATCCCAACGGCGAAGCAGAACTCGTGACCATCACGCTCAGCCCAAGCTGCCCCGCCCGCATCAAGGTTTTCGACTTCGGTTTTTCCGACCTTGAAATCAAGGGTAGGAGCTCGCAGGGAAATATCGTGACGAAATACCCTGTCAAAAAAGTGGTGATGAAGGAGGCCGGACAAAGCACCATCGGCGCCATCAAAATCTGGATGGACGAAGTGTCCGGCAAGATGAACACGGAAGGCAGGGGCAAGTACCTTGGGGAGTTTGACACGGGCGTGCTGGTCATGTGCCTCTATAACGATGGCACTTATGAACTCAACGACTTCGACCTCACCCGCCGCTACGATGTGAACACGTTGCTGCACATCGGCAAATTTGACCCAGAGCAGGTGGTGAACGCCGTCTATTTCGATGGCAACAAGGAGTGGACAATGGTCAAACGCTTCAAAATCGAGACCTCCAAGCTCGGCGAGAAGTTCAGCTACCTCAGTGACCACAAGAACTCCAAGCTGCTGTTTGCCAGTGTAAAAGAGAACCCCCGCATCGAGTACAATGTGAAAGTGAAGGGCAAAAAACTGGATGGTGAAGTGAGCCTCGGTGAGTTTATGGATGTGAAGGGCTGGAAGGCACTCGGCAATCGCTTGAGCGACCAGAAGTTGCTGGATGTCAAGGAGTTGGAAGAAAAAGTTGGCAACTCGGCAGTGGGTGGTGGGAAATCGGAAGCATCGGCATCACCAAGTGCCGAGTCGGACGAGAAGTTTCATGCCGGGGATACGATAGATTTTGACGTGAGCGGGCAGGGGAAGTTGTTTTGAGTCTTCTTCTTTTTACGGGTTGATTGATTTCGTTGCTTCTTTTGCAGCCAGTAAAGTTTAGGGTTTGATACTGTGAGTGCCTTATTCCCGGGTATATCCGAAGTCAACGATTGGGTAAAAATCCATAAACATGAGTCATTCCGAAAAATTCGGTATGACTCATGTTGTTGCGAAGTAAATCGTTGCAGTTCACAATTGGCCAAAGTCTGAGCAGTGAACTGACGAACTAAACTCAGCCCATTTCTTGGACTACCTCCTGAACCTCTGGTACCATGCGCTTCAACATGCCTTCGATGCCCGATTTCAGGGTGACGGTACTCGATGGGCAGCCGCTGCACGAGCCTTGCATCATGACATAGACGGTTCCCTTCTCGTAGCGTTGGAACTCAATATTGCCGCCGTCCATTTCCACGGCAGGCTTTACGTAGGTGTCAATCAAGTCCTTGATGCGCTGCGCAAGTTCGCCGTCTTCGCCGCTGAATTGCTGGGCGGAGCGCTCCGATTCTTGGGCCTGCATGGCTTCAGCGTAACCTTCTCGCATGATTTCGCCGCCATCTTCCACGTATTTTTTTATCAAATCCTTCAACTTGAGCATGATGTCTGCCCATTCGTAGTTGAACTCCTTGGTAACGGTAACGAAGTTGTTGGTGACGTAAACGCCCTTCACGTAAGGCTGGTCGAACAGTGTGGAAGCCAGTGGCGACCACTCCCGTGCTAGCGCTTCCTCCCGGAAGTCGGCAGTGCCCCGGTAGAGCATGCGGTTGGTGACGAACTTGAGCGACTCTGGATTGGGCGTCTGCTCAGTGTAGAGCATGACGGGCGATGCAGTTGCGGTATTCATATTTTGAACGATTTTTCTTATTTAGATTTTGTCCACAAAAGTAACAGAAAAAAACTTTCTGGGTTCATCAACCATACAATTCATATTTCACCTGCCCTCGCTCGTAGCCCATTTTTACGATTAAATTAGCCACTGCCTCGTCAACCATTTTTGTCCAGCCGCAGAGGTAGAAGGTGACATCGGGGCGTTTAGCTTCGTAATTTTTCAGGTAAATATCGTGGACGTAGCCGTGGTGGTACGCCTCGTTCTCCTCTCTTGAAAGTGCGACGGAATAGCGGAATCCGGGTATTTTTTGTGCTAGCTCCTCAAATTCCGCTTGGTACAAAATGCTGTCCGACGTGCGGGTGCCGAAGATGAGATGAATGCCCCGATGGGGTATTTTTTGGTTGAAAATATCCAAAATCATGCTGCGAAACGGCGCCACGCCGGTGCCTGTGCAGATTAGCACCAGTTTGTTTTCGATACTATCAGGCAAGGTGAATGTACCGTCTGGCCCCTTGAACTTGATAGCGGTGCCGATTTTTGCCTCGTTGAAAAGGTAGCCGCTCGCAAGGCCATTGTCAAGGTGGACGATGCAAAGCTCCAGCACATTCGAGCCATCGGGAGCACTGGCGATGGAGTAGCTGCGCCAGCGCTGGTTGCGGCGCTCGCCGATGGGCAGGTCCATCGTGATGAACTGCCCGGCTTTGAAGTCGAAACGCTCAACGCCCTCCACTTCCAGCCAGAACCGCTTCGTGGTTGGCGAGGCATCTTCGATTTTTTTGATGATTCCGTTGTACCAAGTGGTCATGTGCGTTGCAATATGAGGTCGTCAAAAGGCAAGAACATCTCGAAACCTTTTTCGTTGAAATAGCGGCGGGTTTCTTCCGCGTCGCGGTTGCTGGTGGCCAGCACAAAGTCGCCGCCCCAAGCTCCGAGCGATTTTACTTCGCCCCAGAAGTCGTTGAAAAACAGCATTTTAGCTCGTGGCAAGCCGATGGTTTCCGCCACCAATGCCTCGTGCTGCCTGATGAGGTCGTCAAATTCGGGCAGGGTTTGTGCCGCCAAGAACCGTCTCGTCAAATCCAATACCGTGGCCACCAGTTCCGGCAGCTTCGTCAATCGTAAATCGTTAGTCGTCAATCTGTAATTTCGAATCCCCTCCCGGCTATCTTGTTTTTTGCCTAAATAAATGAAATACAGCGAGTTGTGAAAAGGTGGGCGAAAATCGCAAGCCTCGACTTGCTGTTTCCCGTTTTTCAATTGGTACAAAATCGGCCCATCCGCTCCGGCACAAGCGATGTCGTAACCAGATCCGCCGAAAGTGTGTGCCGACAGCTCGAAGGGGTCAACTTCCGCCCATTTTGCCACCAAATAAATCAATGTACTGCTGGTACCGAGACCCCAGAGTCGGGGAAATTGGAGTTGACAGTCGGCAGTCGGCAGTCGGCAGTCTAGCAGGAAAGTAGGGTTCAGTTTTCGGGCTTCTTGCAGTATTTTTTGGAGGCGCTCCGCAATGGCGGGGTCAGTGGCTTCTGAGGCATCGAAGTTTTCGGGGTCAAATTTTGCCTGGAACCAGCATTCGCCTTTTTCGTCCAAGCTACGCCAGTGCAATGTCCCTGTGCCCCCCAATCGTAAATCGTCATTCGCAAATCGTAAATCCAAACTTTGTCCAAGCTTCACTGGCAGCGCCAACGCCGTTGCGCCATCCAACACGAAGTACTCGGCTGTGAGGAGTAGTTTGCCGTTGGCGTGGAAGGATTTATTGATTGAATTCAAAGCCTGACAAAAATATTTTGTTGGTTCATCTCAACGACGTTGACTTTGCCCAACAAATCAATTAACTGGCTCAAATTGGACTGAAAAAGCTCCAAAAGGACTTTGTTGGAGATGTTGCCTGTGGTGAGGTAAATGAGTTTCCAAGGTTCTTTTCTAATCAAATAAGTATTCAGAAAGTCAATGTCCTTACTAATGACCACCCGCTGATTCAACATGCTTTCTTTGCAAACCTCTTTATCCGAAATTCTCAAATTCTTCCCCAACGAGGTAGCATGAATAACATTGTACCCTTGCCCTTCAAGCCATTTGACAAGTGAAATCGGCAGTTGTTCGTCAACAAGAAATTTCATGCGGCCAGTGGTATGCTTTGGAACTTGGCCAACATAGCTGCATACTGCAAGCAAGCCTTAATATCAGCTACTTCCAAAGCGGGATAATCAGCTAAGATATCATCTATAGTCATATCACTGGCCATCAGTTCAAGTACAGTTGCCACCATCAGTCGGGAACCACGAACAGTGGGTTTACCGTGGCAAATTTCTGGGTCAATTGTAATGCGCTTTATCAGTTCTTGCATGGCTTGGATTTTTTACAAAAATACAGGTTTGCTCCGCAAAGTTTTTGAATCCTACAAATCAAACCCAATATCCCCCCGAAAATACTTCCCGTCAAACTCAATCGCCGCCGCATTTTTATTGGAAACGGCCAGTGCTTCCCGGAATGTTTTGCCCAAAGAAGTCACCGCCATGACCCGCCCGCCGCTCGTAACCAATTGACCATCAACGGTTTTAGTGCCAGCATGGAAGACGATGCTGCCCGCTGTTTTGTCCAAGCCCGTGATGGCCTTGCCCTTTTGGAAACTGCCGGGATAACCGCCAGAGGCGAGGATGATGGTGGTGGCCGCCCGCTCATCCTCCTCGATTTTTTCCTCGGAAAGTCGGCGGTCACGCACGGCCATGAACAGTTCCACGAGGTCGTTTTTCAGGCGTGGCAGCACGACCTCCGTTTCGGGGTCGCCCATGCGCACGTTGTACTCGATGACGAACGGGTCGTCGCCGACTTTTATCAAACCAATGAAAATGAAACCCTGGTATTCGATTTTTCGCTGTTTCAGCCCAGCAATGGTAGGCTTGATGATGCGCTCCTCCACTTTTTTCATCATGGCAGCGTCCACGAAGGGCGGGGGAGAAACGGCGCCCATGCCACCCGTATTCGGCCCGGTATCGCCCTCGCCGATGCGTTTGTAGTCTTTGGCTACGGGCAGGATTTTGTACGAATCGCCATCGGTAAGCACAAAAACGCTGAACTCGATGCCGCTGAGGAACTCCTCAACGACCACTTTCCGGCTCGACCCGCCGAACTTCCCGCCGAGCATTTCTGCCATTTCGGTCACGGCTTCGTCCCGCTCTTGGCAGATGACGACGCCCTTGCCAGCCGCCAATCCATCGGCCTTGAGTACAATCGGCAGTGTGGCTTTTTTTCTCAAAAAGTTGAGCGCCGAACTGGTTTTGGTGGCAAAAAACTCCCGGTAGCCTGCCGTCGGAATGTTGAACTCCTGCATGAATTTTTTGGCGTACGCCTTGCTGCCCTCCAGTTTTGCACCCTGCATGGATGGGCCTATGACGGCCACGTGTGAGCTGCTGCGGTATTTGTGCAGGTAGTTCCAGATGCCGTTGACCAGTAATGCTTCGGGGCCAACGACGACCATCTGGATACCATTTTCCACTACAAAATCGTGGACGGCGGCATTGTCTTCGGGGTCGAGCGGCACGTTCTCGCCGTGCTGCGCCGTGCCGGGGTTGCCAGGGGCGATGAAGAGCTTGGAGCAGTGCGGACTTTGGCTGATTTTCCAAGCGAAAGCATGTTCCCTGCCGCCGCCGCCGAGGAGTAATATCTTCATTTACGATGTTGGATTTACGATTTACGATTGGGGCAAAGGTAGCAGTTAGGCGGAAACTCTAACCGGACAAGGTTTCTTTGATGAAAATCATCGCAACCATTTGTGGAGAAGCCTGTTTTTTGCGCAGCAAATCAAACCTTCAAACTCATCAAAAAAAGCAACATGACGCACCTCAAAACAGGCGACAAAGCACCCAATTTCAAAACGAAAGACGAACAGGGCAACCCAGTTTCCCTGGCCGATTTCAAGGGTAAAAAGCTTGTGCTGTACTTTTACCCTGCCGACAGCACGCCAACCTGCACGGTGGAGGCCTGCAACCTCCGGGACAATTTCGAGCCGCTCCGAAAAGCAGGCTACCACGTCCTCGGCGTCAGTCCGGACAGTGCCACAAAGCACCAGAATTTCATCAAAAAACACAATTTGCCCTTCCCGCTGCTAATGGACGAAGACCACGCCTTCATCAAAGCCTACGGTGTTTGGGGGCCGAAAGTGACCTTTGGCAAGGCTTACGACGGGCTGCTGCGTACCACGTTCATCATCAATGAAAAAGGCATTATTGAGCGGGTTATTGACAAAGTAGAGTCGAAGCGGCACACGGAGCAGATTTTGGAGGTATGAAGGTATGAAGTGTGTAAGCTCTGCCCAAATTGATGGAAACTGCTATGTTTGCGTTTCCCGATGAGCCGCAATTTCTAATTTCTCAATTTCCAAATTTCTAATGAAACCCACACTACTCATACTTGCCGCAGGAATGGGCAGCCGCTACGGTGGCCTGAAGCAACTCGACGAGGTCGGTCAAGCTGGCGAAACCATCATGGATTACTCGATTTACGACGCCCTGAAGGCGGGCTTCGGCAAAGTGGTCTTCGTCATCCGGAGGGACTTTGAGCAGGAGTTCAAGGATAAAATCGGTAGCCGCTGGGAGGGCAAAATCGCCGTGGACTACGCCTTCCAAGGGCCAGATACTTTTGTTCCGGCAGTAGAAGGCCAAGTCGAGCGGGCCAAGCCCTGGGGCACTGGCCATGCCGTGCTGGTGGCAAAAGACGTAGTAAACGAGCCATTCGTAGCCATCAATGCGGACGATTTCTATGGCTATTCGGGTTTCGAAAAAATGGCTGAGTTCCTCACAAACGACTGCCAACCAACGAATTACGCAATGGTTGCCTATGTTTTGAAGAACACCCTTTCGGAAAACGGGGCCGTGTCCCGTGGCGTCTGTTCCATGGACGAGAACAACCTCCTGCGCACCGTGACCGAATGTACGGGCATCGAGGAGACGGCGGATGGGCTTTTTTACAACGCCGAAAACGGAAAGGCCCCGCTCGACGGCAACGCCCTCGTTTCGATGAACATCTGGGGCTTCCACCCGCACATCTTTGAGTTGTTGCAGGAGGGCTTCAATGATTTTGTGGCCAAAAACGCCACAAACCCCAAGGCCGAGTTCTACATTTCCAGCTACGCCAACGACCTCATCAACAGCGGCACGGCCACTTTCGAGGTACTTCCCAACGACGAAAAATGGTACGGCGTCACTTACCGGGAAGACAAGGAAATGGTGCAGGCGGCCTTTGCGGAGATGACGGGGCGGGGGGTGTACCCGGTGGGGCTGTGGGGCCCTATGTGTTGAACTTTCAGGATAGCACTTCAATGTTTTAGAGGGGTGCTGAAAGGAAAGGGCTTTCCATAACGGGGAAATTAGTGGTAGAAATACCTATGATTCCCTAAATGGGAATCGCCTGATTCATGTAGTTGCCAAACTTCAATTTCAGGCTGGTATTCCCAATTGTTGAAGATATGTACCAAGCCTTGCTTTGCCTTATTGAGTTTGTCATCATGGTCTTCGTAGCAAGTCAATATAATTTTATCAGGTCTGATTGCTTTTGCAATTTCAACCAGTGATTTCAGTGCTTTATTGCTGTTGCCTGAAAATTCTTTACTATTATGTTTTGCTTCGCCAACGATAAGATTACCGTCTGAAAGGCAAATAATGTCAAGGTCACAACATGGGGCGTTTGTGTGATAACTATCGTAAAGTTCTAACTGAGGGCTGTAACAAAAAGATTGATGACTTCTGTTGTTGATACTGACAAGTGTTCTGATAACTGTGAGGTTTCCATCTCTTGACCCATCTGATTTGAAAATGTTGTTTTTAATTAAGTCGTTCAGCTTATAAGCAAACCTTGGCTCAATTGGGAACAAAAAATCATCAAGGCAACCTTTGCAGCTAACAGTCTCTTTTACCTCGTTGATATGATACCAAAATTGTGACGAACATTTAGTACATTTTAAATTGAACCCTTTCAAGAAAACCCTGTATTCACACAATTCTTTCAATGTGTTTTTCAACCCCAATTCTAGGTTTTCTTCGTACATGAAAGTTTCTTCTTTCTTCCCTGCAAGTTTACCGTTCTCATCCAATTGAACAATACCTTTTTTTTCGAGCATAGTTCTGCACTTTGACATTACTTCTTCTATTAAAATTGAATCACCAATTGCTCTTTTGCTTTTTGAAAGTTCTTCAAAAATTTCAACCCAAAATTTGTCTATAAAAAAATCATCAATAGTTGAGAAATGGTAATTGAAAGTTTTCAGAAAGGCTGAAAGTTTATTGCTGACATCATGTAAGGCGGAGTGAACATATTTTGTTTTTCTGGTTTCTCCATCAATTACAGGGCTACTGATTAATTGACGAATAAGACTGCTGAACTCAGGAATATTGATTTCTAAAGTGTCTGATTTGGTTTGCTGGTTATCGATAATGACAGAAATATTTCTTCTTGAATTGATCCTGCCTTTAACACCTTTTACAATGTAATGAGTATCTGATGTGAGGGGAAAACGAAGTTCATTGAGATAATTAGTATCAAGGTTTTTTATCTCTATGTCTATTACCCAATGTTGTCGATAAAATTCGACTTTATTTGTGAAGCTGAGTTTGGGCAAATGGAGCAAACCTTGCTGCGAATTGATTGTTTGAACACTAAATGTTTCACCATACTTTCTTTCGTATTGGCCGTGGGCATCCATCACGTCAAAGGGGAAATCAACAACCTGCCCGTATTCTAATCTTTTGCGAACAGGTATCGGCTTCAGTTTTGTGTTTATGATTTCTTGAACTTCTTCCTTTGTTAGCGTTTGTGACGTAACAAGTATTGCATCAGTCCATTCAAAGCTTTGAAGAACTTTTCCAAAGTTTTCATCTTCACATAGTTGATTCAATTCTTCTATTGTAACATACATGATATTTTGCAACTCAAACAATATCCTGTTCCAGTAGTAAAGCAAATCGGTATTTGAGGTCTTGTCTTTTGCTATGACCAATTCAAATTTGTAATAGCTATTGTAATCCCTACTTCTGAGAATTGCCGTATTCAAATTTCTACTTGCAAGTTGCCTTTGGTTTATTGGTTTAAGTTCATAAATGAGTTTAAGCAACGTCGCAAATTCCTCAACACCTACAATCTTCCTGTCGAAATCTTTGCTCAATTCATTCTGGCCGTGAATTAGGCTTGTTTCAAATCCAAAATTGGTCTTGTAGAATGAAAGTAGGGGACTCTCGATTTTCCATGTTTCTGCTGTGAGAATGATTCTTGACTTTGCATGAAACTGTGAGAGAAGATAAAAAGCATCTACGCCTTGAATATCTTCCGACCTTGGCTGTTCGTCTATGTTGTAGTAACCGCAAGGATTGAAAATCCTCAATTGCTTTATTATTTCAGGGTCAATCTCCTTTGAGTAGAAAACAAAGTCAGGGTCGTAATGCTTCAGTACCTCTTTCCATCTATCTGAAATAGTATTGCTTTTTACAGGAACGATGGGATTAAATCTTCCACCCCACAACTTTTGATTTGTATGCACAAGAGAAAGTAGCTTTTCATATGGATAAGCTTCATCCACAAAAAACACATAGCGAAGATGTCTTGGCCTTGACGTAATTTGAAATTGCATATTACTATCTTGATTTTTCAGTTACACTTGTTCTTGCAAATTTATCGCAACGGGATTTGCCAAACGCATCACTCCCTCCCCAGCACCCTATCCCAATACTTCCCAAACTCCTCCCCATTAATCTTCCGGCCCTCCCGTGACTGGGTGGCCTCCAGCTTCCCGTCCTTTTCCTCCAAGATGAACTTGAACACATAGTCGTTCTCGTCCTTGAAGCCCTCTTTGAAAGAGCCATAGCGCATGTCGTTGTACTGCAAACGGCCATCCTTCCGCACGATGACGTTGTAGAAATCCTTGGAGAACCAGCGCAGGGTTTTCAGCGTCGGGTCGTTCTCGAAGCCAGCCAGTTTCTCGTGGTTTTTGGGAATGACGTTGAAGTTCTTCACCCGTTTGTCCTCGCTAAAAAACGTGTAGTAACCGTGGTAGTAGGCCGAGTCGCCCTCTGCCACGCCGAGCCAGAGCATATTGTTCAGGATGCTCGGGCCGGACATCATGCGCTGGTACTCGATGCCTTCCTTCGCCAATGATTCTTTGAAAATGCGCTCGAATTCCGCCTTGTGGTAAAACGTGAAAGCCATGTACGCCGAACTGAGCGCAATGCCCGTCCAGTTGGCGATGCGCCTCGCCCGTTTCTCCCTTGCAATGAAGGCGGCCACGATGAAGCCCAGTGCCAGTGACAAAGTGTAGGCGGGGTCGGCCACGGAGATATTGTCCCAACTCACCCGGTAGTCGCTGAACGGCTGAAAAAGCTGCGTGCCATAGACCGTGAAGCAGTCCAAAATCGGGTGCGTGAAGATGGAGACGAAGAAGAGCCAGACCCAGTTCCAGCGGGTGGCTTCGACAGGGAGGAGTTCTTGCGAAACGTATTTTTTCCAAATGGAGAAGGCAAGTCCGCCGCCAATCAAAACGGCGATGGCGAGGTGCCCCCAAGTCTGCACCGCATCCCTGAAAATCCATCGGATGCCCGCCATCAGTAGCAGGTAAAACACCATGACGGCAGCCATGACGAACAGCTTGTAGCCTCGTCGTCGGTAAGTGCCGCTGCGGTACAGCCACTCGACCAGCCAGCCCAGCCCCAGCGCTGCCAACACGGCAAAGGTGATGCTGTGCATGAAGCCCCGGTGGAAAGCCAGCGCCGTTATTTCATCGGTGAAAAAGGAGGCGGCCACATCGAAATCGGGCAGAATGCCCCCGAATGCGCCCCAGACCATGGCCCGGTTGCCGACTTTTTTGCCTAAAACTACCTCGCCGCATGCGGCACCGAGGGCGAGTTGGGTGAAAGTATCCAAAAGGAGTGATGAGTTATGAACGATGAGTTATGAGCGAAGTGCCAGAGCAAACTCATAACTCATCGCTCATAACTCATCACTATATTAATAGGCTCGTGCGAAAAGAACTCTTTCCTTCGACGGATTGCCCGTCAAAACGCACTTACCGTCCTCCTGCGGGTTGTTGAGCGGGATGCAGCGGATGGTAGCCTTGGTTAGTTCCTTGATTTTCTCTTCCGTCTCCGAAGTCCCGTCCCAGTGGGCGCTCACGAAGCCGCCCTTGCCTTCCAGCACGGATTTGAACTCATCGAAGCTGTCTACTTTGGTTGTATGCTCGGCACGATAGGCAGCGGCACGGTCGAAAAGGTTCTTCTGAATCTCATCGAGCAGTGCGATGATGTGGTCAGCGATGCCCTCCACGGGGTGGTTGGCCTTCTCCTTGGTGTCCCGGCGGGCCACTTCCACTTTGCCTTCGGCGAGGTCACGGGCACCGATGCCGAGGCGGATGGGGATGCCGTTCATCTCGTGTTCGGCGAACTTGAAGCCGGGGCGCTTTTGGTCGTCGGTGTCGTATTTGACCCGAACGCCTTTTGAACGAAGCTCCTTCATTAGTTTGTCGGCGGCTTCGTCAATCTCTGGCGTTGGCTTTGGTATCGGCACAATTACTACCTGTGTCGGGGCGATTTTTGGTGGCAAAACAAGGCCGTCATCGTCCGAGTGCGTCATGATGAGTGCCCCGATGAGGCGGGTGCTGACACCCCAAGACGTTGCCCAAACATACTCTTGTTGGTTGTCTTTATTGGAGAATTTCACGTCAAATGCCTTCGCAAAATTTTGCCCCAAAAAGTGGGAAGTGCCAGCTTGCAGCGCTTTGCCGTCCTGCATCAGCGCCTCGATGCAGTAGGTGTCTTCGGCCCCGGCGAAGCGCTCGTTGGCGGTCTTCACGCCTTTGATGACGGGCATGGCCATCCATTCCTCCGCAAAAGTGGCATACACGTCGAGCATAGTGCGGGTCTCAGCTACGGCTTCCTCTTTGGTGGCGTGGGCGGTGTGGCCCTCCTGCCAAAGGAACTCCGCTGTGCGCAAAAAGAGGCGGGTGCGCATCTCCCAGCGCACCACGTTTGCCCATTGATTGATGAGCAGCGGCAGGTCACGGTAGCTGTTTATCCAGGTGCGGTAGGTGTCCCAGATGATGGTCTCGGAGGTTGGGCGGACGATGAGCTCCTCCTCCAATTTTGCCGATGGGTCAACGACGACACCGCTGCCGTCCGGTGCGTTCATCAGGCGGTGGTGCGTGATTACGGCGCACTCCTTGGCGAAGCCTTCGACGTGCTGCGCCTCGCGACTGAGGAAGCTTTTTGGGATGAAAAGTGGGAAGTAGGCATTCACGTGGCCCGTTTCCTTGAACATTCGGTCGAGCTGGTCACGCATGTTTTCCCAAAGGGCATAACCATTTGGCTTGATGACCATGCAGCCCCGCACTGCGGAGTTGTCTGCGAGATTGGCTTTTTGTACGATGTCAATGTACCATTGGGAATAATTCTGCTCCCTGGATGTGATTTCTTTTGCCATAAAAATATCTTCGGTAGGTTTTGATGAAGGAGGAACAAACGCTTTTTTTCAAAAAAGGCTTCACGCAGCTGCTGTCAATTCGTCTGAATTTTAACTAAAAAATGCTTCGAAATGGCCTGTTTTTGCCTGAAAATCAAAGTTTTAAGAATTATTTAAACCCCTTTGAAAAAGAGGCACGTCTTAAGATTGTACCTCCTTTGAAACTTTAACAGGGCTAAAAATCAATTTTAGTTCCTCCTTAACAGAATAAGTGGTGCAAAGCTAATAATTTCGTGACTGCAAACTCGCAAGAGAGAGCGTCGAAGTAATCACCGAAAAAATATCAGAAAAATGAAAAGGAATAAAATGCTCTTCGCTTTGGTCGCCTTCTTTGTCTTTGGCATGGTGAACGCTAGCCAAGCCCAGTACGACGATGTCTATTACGACCCCGACAAGGATTCCGACTATTACTACTCGTCCAACTCGTCATCAAACAACTACAGCAACGACCGTGACGACGACAATAGTGACTACGATGACGATGAGTATGAATATTACGACGACTACGACGATTACAACTACTACTATTCGTCCAGAATTCGCCGTTTTCACAGGCCTTACTATGGGTTCAACTACTTCGACCCCGTGTACGTTGACATGGCCTACTACGACCCGTTCTGGTCGCCCGTGACTACGGTGCTTATTTACGACAACTACAATCCTTGGCGCAGGGCCAACCGTTGGAATTATGGTTTCGGCTGGAATTCTTGGGGCGGTACCAGTTTCTTCGTCAGCAATGGCTACAGCCCTTGGGGTTGGAACAACGGCTGGGGCGGTGGCGGCTGGGGCAACACCTACGTCGTGAACAACTACTACGGCAATGGCTGGAACAACGGTTGGGGCAATGGTTACGGCAACTACTACGGCGGCGGTTATGGCGGCTACGGCGGTGGTGGCTACAGTAACTACTACTGTCCTCCAACTTGGGGCAACGGCAACAACTACAATACCGTCAGCAATAACAATTACAACTACGCCAACAACCGTTACACTGGTTCGAGGAGGGGTGGTAGTGCCGCCAACGGCAGCGAAGCCCGCAGTGCAAACCCAACGGGTCGGAGGGGTACAGAAACATTGCCAAATCAAGCAGTTACGCGTCCCGACGGTCAGGTTGGCAGGGAAGCTGAAAAAGAGCAACTGCGTCGTGAGTTGAACGACACACGTAACAGCGACAACCGTCGCCCATCGGTGGAGGAAAGGCCATCCAGCGAGCGCAGCCGTCCAGAAGTGGAGTCAAGCCGTCCGCCAAGGGTATCTGAATCACCACGGAGCGAGCGCAGCACCGAGGAGGTTCGTCCAAATCGTAGCAGCGACGACAACCGTACTCGCCAACGCTTGGACAACAACAGCCGCAACACTACGCCAAGAATGGACAACAACAATCGCAACAGTGCCCCCCGCTTCGATAATAACCGCAGCAGCACGCCAAGGAGTAATTCTACACCTCGCTTCGACAGTGCACCTCGCAGCACCCCATCTGCCCCTCGGAGCAGTGGTGGTGGCAACAGCGGCGGTTCTTCGCGCAACAGCGGTGGAGGTGGTGGCGGCAGCAAAAAAGGCAGGGGTTAATTTACCGCCTAGTTTTCCCTACTGGCAAATCGTTGCCTGATAAAAAGTGGGTGGATGTGCGATACTTCCACCCACTTTTTTATTGCCTATTTTTGCGCAAACAATCGCCTTAGGTTGCACCATGTCATTTCAGTTTGTTGCCTTTAGAAACATCTAACCTGAAAAAATATTAGCCATGAGATACTTCATAATTTCCTTGCTCACCCTAGCCCTTTCACCCATTGCCCTTCAAAGCCAAACCCTTGAAGATGCCGTCAGGTACTCCCAGTTGGACGTGGGCGGCACCGCTCGTGCCATGGGCATCGGTGGTGGCATTGGAGCACTGGGCGCCGACTTCTCGGTGCTGAGCACCAACCCCGCAGGGCTGGCCACGTTTCGTCGCTCGGAGTTCACATTTACTCCGGCGTTAAACAGCACCAACGACGAAAGCAGCTTGGATGGGGATAATCCAACTAGTTCCACCCAAAAAAACAATTTCAACTTCAGCAATATCGGGCTGGTGTTTCCGTCACGGCCACTCAATTTCAACTGGACCAACACGGCTTTCGGTTTTGGCATCAACAGGTTGGGCAGTTTCCAGCAAAAATCCTATTTCGAAGGTACTTCGGCAGGCTCCATCACCGACCGCTGGCTGAACCTAGCACAAGGAAATTCGCCCGGCAACCTCGGCTTT
>CAYTZS010000088.1:0-20615 GCA_964442355.1 uncultured Saprospiraceae bacterium
AAAGTCGAAATGTGTCAAAATTGCAGCCTAAATTAATCCAAACCTCACGTTAATTAACGAAAAAATGGTTTTGGATAAATAAAAAAGCCGTGTTCCATTGAGTGGCAACACGGCTTTTCTGCTCAAAAAGCGGATTTATGGGCGGATGCCCTGCTTTGTCATGCGGACGGTTTTGATCGTCTCACCGTTCTCGTCCTGCATGTTGACGAGGTAGAGGCCATCAACATTGCCGCTGATGTCGTAAGTGTTGTCGTTACTGTGCTGGAAACGTGCCACCTGTTTACCCTGCAAGTCGTGAACCGTGATGGTTTTCACCAGCGGGTTATCCGTGATGCTGAAAGCACCTGTGGTTGGATTGGGGAAAGCCCGAAGACCGTCCACCAGGGCAGGTTCGTTTGTCGAAGACAGGGAGCACTCTGGGTCGTTCACCCGAACATCATAAGTCAGCGTACCGATGATTTCGTCCAGATTGTCGATTTCGGAGAAATTTATGTTGATGAGGCAGCACCCTGGCGTGGTAGCAGGCAGTACGTGAAAAATAAAGTCGGGGAATGTTTCGCCTGGTGCCAGTGTAAATGGCACTTCTATCTGTGGTGGATTGTAGTTGGTGGAAGTGCTGGAAGCGAAGCAATAGGAATTGTCGCAGACTTGTGTTTTCCAACCTTCTGGGCAAGCCTCCGGAATTTCACGCTGCCATTTTAGCCGAATGGTATCCGTTGTATTGTTCGTAAAGGCAACGTGCTCCGGCACGAGGTCTTGGTTGCCGTTGAGCAGCACGCCGTCGAAGTTAGCAACTACTAGAGGCGGGTCGATTGTGATGATCTGGGCACCGATAGTCCCCAGCAGCGAACATGATATGCATAATGAAAGTAAAAACTGTTTCATGATCAGATGAATTGATTGTGAGATAATTTCCTTCGGAAGGATTTGGACACGGTTGATTGCTTCTGCAAATTTCCCCCAAATATGCAAAACTCTATGCTTTCTATGGCCAATTTGCCAAAATTAGCCTTGATTACTTATCCAACCTGACATTATGGTTTGGCAAACATGGGTACCAACCTGACACAGGATGCCTAAAACGACAAGCGGGGCGGTGTTTTGCACCGCCCCGCTCATTAGCTTGAAACTTAGAATAAGTCAGCTGGTGTGGATTACTTCACAACAGAAACTTTCCTTGTGATTGTACCTTCTTCGGTAGTGATGTTCAAGAAGTACAAACCAGTGCTAGCTGGGTTGTTCCACTGTACATTTTGTACGCCAGCGCCGAGTACTTCGCTGTTGAGCAGCGTAGCCACGAGTTTGCCAGTAACGTCATAAACGTTTACGGAAACTTTGTTGGCTTTCGTCAGCGTGAAATCAACGTTCACTTCGCTAGAAGCTGGGTTTGGATAAACGTTTACGTTACCGTTGAGGATGGCATCTTCAACGCCGCTCACGAATACACCAGCGATGTTGATGTTATCGAGGTACAGGTTGTTGCCGTAGGCAGAAGTTACGTCGAAACGAACCATAATGTCAGTTGCGCCGTCCCAAGCAGAAAGGTCAACGGTCTCAGTCCTCCACTGGTTAGCGCTTTGTGGCACGAAGTAACCAGTAGCTGCACCAAGGGTGGCCAATGCAGTACCTGCCTTGTCATAAACGGTTTCCCAAGTTACGCCACAGTCTGTAGATATGCTTACTTCCAAGCGATCGTTTTCAGCTTGGTACTGGCGGTACGCAAGGTCGAAAGTCATCAGGTTGGTGTCACGGTTGGTGAAGTCCAACTTGCCAAAAGTGATGGCAGAAGCAACGCCAGGCAACATGTTGTAGATTTCAACGAAAAGCGCTTTTTCGGAAGCAGCAAAGCCACCAATGGCAGCTGGCGCACCGAAAAGGTTCTTCTCAGCAACCATCATGTGCTCGTTGGCGGCGCGTTCAGCAACTGAGTTGGCAGGAACGCCGTAGTTTGCTGCAGCCTCCATGCCTTCTGTGAGTGTTTCGCCGAAAGGTACTGTTCCGAATGCACCGAACTGTTGTATCGCAATGTTATCGTTGAAGGCGAAGACATCTGGATAAGTACCGTTGATTTCAGAAATGCTGTACGACAAGCCTACCTGACCCACGATGTTGATAGCGGGAAAAGTGATGTCAACTTGGTTGCCAGGCGTCAATGTGCCAGTCCAAGATTCCGTCACGGAAGCACCGTCATTGAGTGCGTAACCAACTGTGAAAGAAGTAATATCAACATCGCCATCATTGGTAACCGAAACAGCTGGAACCAGGTTCTGGTCGCAGATGCCAGTGTTGCCAGTGGTGTTGCCAGCGAATGCTGTGTTTGGCAGGCCAGTAAGTGTAATTGGCTGGCTGATGGCAGATTGATAAACTGTTTTAGGAGCCTCAGCCTGAACAAAACCTACAACTGCCAACTGTGTGTAGTCGTAGATGTAATCTGGAATGTCAACCGTCCAAGTGTAGTTGGCAGTAGCACCAGCAGCGATTGGAGCAACCAAAGTACCAGTTGCATCTGGGTACATTTTACGCATCACGTAAGTGAAATGAGTTTCGGCTGTTGAGCCTGGAGCTACTGGGAAGTTGAGGTCCTTCTCAATCATACCAAGTCGGAGGTAGGCGTTTGGTACGTTCCACTCAGTGGTTGTGTTTGGGTTGGTGATGTCGCAGTTGATGGTCATCTGGCTCAAGTCAGCTGAAAGTGAGTGTGTCAGCGTGATTTGAAGCGGTGCAGGTACGGCATAAGCCGTGTTGATCATCGTCTGGGTAACAGAGCCAGATGTGCCAGCATTGGTAGTGCCGTCAATACGCACGTTAGGCACGCCAGTAACGCCGTAGTAATCAACCCGAGTCTGTACCTGATCTGGGTTTTGTTCGTTCATTGGATCGTAACCTGGCCAGTCAGTTTGGTATTTGATGACAGCCACTTTGCCTACGTTGTTGCCCAAAAGCACGTTGAACCCAGGGTTCTGGGCTGCACAAGGAGGGCAAGATGCATTGGTAAATGACTCAATCAATACCGTCCGCTGAACGGTCTGCGCTTGAAGGACAAAGGCGGCAAAAACTGCCAAAAACATTAGTAAAGACTTCTTCATAGAAAAATTGATTTAGGTGATAAGTACTTATAAATTTTTGAATTCAGTCGAAATCCAGTGAATTTGATCGCATAGGTAGTGCATGGATGAGGGAACTTCGGTAGTGGTGGCAATTCCTTTAATATCCAGCGGACAAAGGTAGTGAAATACTATTTTACCATCACTACTTATGCACAAACTACATTTTGTCTGCATTACGACCTTTGGAGCATTAAACCGGCTGTTGTTGAGTTCGGCTTGTGTCCAATACCAGTAACAGGCTCGCAACTTTGACAGGGTTCGGTTGTTAAACCGACACATTTTAGGTTAAAAATCAAGTGTCCATGAGAGTTTCCGTCTTTAGAAAAGCCCATTTCAACGCAGCACACCGCCTGCACAATCCTGCTTGGTCAGCTGAAAAAAACCAAGCAGTTTTCGGCCTCTGCAACAATGCCAACTATCACGGGCACAACTATGAATTGGAGGTGAAAGTCTCGGGAGAAGTTGACCCTGAGACGGGCTATCTGATTGACCTAAAGTTGCTGAAAGACCTTGTCCACGAGGAAGTGGAACTTCGCTATGACCACAAGAACCTGAACTTGGATGTGGAAGATTTCCAGCACCTGAACCCAACGGCAGAACACATCTGCTACATGATTTGGCAGCGGCTTCGCCAACGTTTGGACAGTCGGTTCGAGCTGGGCGTGCGGCTCTATGAAACGCCCAGAAACTTCGTTGAATACCCTGCTTGAGGGGAACGTTCTTGCCAAAAGAAAAGCCCTTGACTTGTCTAAGTCAAGGGCTTTTTTCTTTCTAAAAATGAGGTCGATAGCGGATTCGAACCGCTGTACGAGGTTTTGCAGACCTCTGCCTAACCACTCGGCCAACCGACCGTACTAAAACGGGAATTTCAAAGTTTCATGTTGCCTTAACGCCATGTGGGCGATTAAGGTTGCAATGCCATCAAACTTTTAAGATTCTTTCTCCCGTTCATAATGCTTTCTTTAAAGCGGTCGCAAATGTAAAGACTTTTTTTAAATCATGTCAAGCTGTGGAAGTATTCAGAGGTATTTTTTTCTTCAGAACAGCAAATTTTGCGAAGCTGTTCTTTCATAGATAGTTGATTGTCAAACTTTTATAGAAAATTTTGATTTCGCAACTTTCACAGAACGCCTACTGTCCCACCGCTGCTGTTCTCCGCTCCCTTCATCGAATCAACAACACAACACCCCGCTTTTCAGCCCGCCTACCACTGGCTTGAGACAGTTTTATGGTGTAGGTGTATACGCCCTGCGGCATATTCTTACCCCCTTTTTGGCCATCCCAACCCTGTTCGACCACATTCGTCATGAAGACCTCTTGGCCATAACGGTCAAAAACCCGAAGCTCGTAACTGGCAATGTCGCCAAGCACAATCAAGGGCCTAAATTCTTGGTTGATACCCTCCGGAACAAATGCGTTGGGCACATAAATCCTCGCAGCTTGGGACACGCAAGCCGTGTTGGAGCGGCTTTCTTGGGAGATGGTTTGGCCATTTTGCAGGATTACCTGTGACTTGGCCACTACGTAGTAGCAGGCTTGGGCATCCGCCAAGTTGGTTGGGTCGTAACTATCCTCAAAGCTAGTGGTGCCGACACCCACCGTGCCGATTTCCATGTCGTCATTTCCCACCAGTTTGTGTACGGTATAGCTCTCGGCGCTGGCGTTTTCGATGTCAAATGCCGTCCAATTCAGCTGGTTGGTGTTGTTTTCACCGGGTATAGCGGTCATGTAAATCGTGCTGCCGTAGTTGGTCGTTAGCACCGAGTCGCACACGTCTCTGACTTGTATTTTGTAAAAAACCTTTCCCTCGCCTGCCAAGCCAGCATCGTCTGTGTAGTTGGTCGCAGCCGTCAGGGGCGGAGTTGGCGTTTGCGTTGCAATGGTCTGGTAATCAGCATTTTGTTCGCTGCTCAAGATTTGCACTTCCACCAATTCGGCCAGCGGGTTCCAGTTCCAAGTAATCTGTACGTCGTCGTTGCCGGTGACTGACACGTTCTGCAATAAAATACCGTCTGCCGACTCCACAATGTCCACTGGAAGGCATATTTGGTTCGATTTGGCAACCAGTCCAGAGCCAGCCGCTACTGCCCGTACCTCGAAGCAGTAGGTGGCACCATCCATCACGTTTTCCGCTTCGTAGCTCCCAGCGCTCGTACCAGCATCGGCGGCAAATGTGGGCGCACCGCCGTTGATGCCCACCCAGATTTGCTGCTCCGCAATGCCGTTGGCCCAGCCCTCGTAATGGTTCCAGGTCAGCATCACCGACTGGCGACAAGGCACGACCTCGGCCTCCACGAACATGCTCGTGTGCCGCACGTCGAAGATGCTGGTGTTGCCGCAGGGATCGAGGGCGTTTACGAAATAAGATTCCGGGCCAGACGCTGGATCAGAATTCGGGTCGGTGTAGGTGAGGCTGCCGAAAACTGTGTCCACGGGTATCACCCCGATGTCCGTCTCTCGATAAATCACGTAACCCACCACCTCCGGCGATGGGCTTGCCTCCCAAGTGACCACCGCCAAGCCACCCTCCACCGATACAGTTTCGATGGGCGATATCATTGGCGGCCGGTTGTCGAGCGTGTCGGAAGGGATGGCGGTTTGACCGGGGCAGTTGTAGTTGCTCAAGAGGTAAAAATACCACTGTACGCCGCTCGGGTTTGGGAAGTAGAAAAAATCTTGCGCCTGATTGGTCACCGTGCCTTGGAGGGTGAAGGGGCCTGCTTGGGTTTGGCTCGCCCACACCTCATAACCCACGAAAGGGCCGCAGCTGTTCGTTGGGAGGTTCCAGAACAGCGTATCGCCTCGTACACACAGGAAGTCGGGGGGCAGTACCTGCGCCTCAATTTTTGCCAAAAGAACAAGGCCGAGGGCTATGGCGGCGAGTATTTTTTTCATAAAAACAGTTGTGCTGCTTGCGGTGTAAACCTTTGATTGTCAAATGCTTGGACACAGTCGTGAAACATCGTTGCCTAGCGTTACGATGCTAGTTATTGGCATCTTCAGTTTCGAGTTTTTCCTTGAATTTCTCTTCAAACTCGGCCATGCTGTACCTGGCTTTCAGCTGGTACTCGATGCGCCGCTGGCCGCTCACGTCCTTTCGGAAATAGACGAGGCCGATGTTTTTACCGTAAATCTCCATGCCGCCAAACTCTAGCTCCAAGTGGCCCTCGGTCTCTTGGTCCACCAACTCACGGGTATTGAACTTCACGGCCGGGATGCTTTTCCCCTGAAAACTAAAGGTCGTGTCGCTGTCGTACTGGCGGTTGCGCACCAGTGTGATGCTCGACGAGTCGCCCAATGGACGCCAGTGCAGTGAGGTAAGCAGCACGCTGCCCAGTGGCTTCACCTGAAACGGGAACACGTTGGCCGCCTCGATACCAGCCTCGATTCGCTGGCTCTTGCCCTCAGCATCTGTTTCATAAATGTAAAAATCGCTCAACATCATGCCGTTGCTCACCCGCTCCTCCCGCACGAACTGGTCGGGCGTGAACGCTGGCCCGTAGGAAGTGCCGAGCAGGTACCCAACGCCGTCTTTCGTCATGGACTTGTAGTACCAGTAAACAGGCGGGTCGGCCTCGTTGCCCATCGGTTCGTACTCGTACACTTTGCCATCTTGGAGGTCGCTCAACGGGTAGTAGAAGGCTTCGATGTTGCGCAGCCCGTTTTCATCGTTTTTACAAGCAGAAAGCCCAATGGCCAGTAAAAAATAGCTGAGAATGCTGAAGTTTTTCATTGTGAGACACATGGTGATTCCCAAAAAAGTGAAAACAATTACCCGATTCAATCCTCCTTGCCTGCCACTACCACCACAATCTCTCCCTTCACGCTTTTTTCTTTGTAAAACGCCAAAAGCTGGGCGAGCGTATCCGTTTTGATTTCTTCGTGCAGCTTGGTCAGTTCCCTGGCCACACAGGCTTGGCGTTCCGAGCCGCAGGCTTCGGCTAGTTGTTCGAGGCACTTGACGAGGCGATTCGGGGACTCGTACAAAATAAAGGTGCAGGGCAGTTCTGCAAGGTATTTCAGGCGGGTTTGGCGGCCTTTTTTGTGGGGCAAAAATCCTTCGAAAAAAAACTTGTCGCAGGGCAAGCCGCTCGCTGCGAGTGCTGGCACGAACGCCGTTGGGCCAGGCAAGCACTCCACCCGCACCCCTTGCCGCACGCATTCCCGCACCAACAGGAATCCGGGGTCGGAAATGCCAGGCGTACCCGCATCAGAGGCCAATGCGAAGGTGGCACCAGCTTTCATTTGCTGCACGATGTTGGCCGTCACCGAGTGTTCGTTGAAGGCATGGAAGGCCGAGATGGGTGTCTGGATTTGAAAATGGTCGAGCAGCCGCCGGGTCACACGAGTGTCCTCGGCCCAAACCCTGTCCACTTCCTTCAGGATGCGCAGCGTTCGGAGGGTGATGTCCTCCAAGTTGCCGATGGGCGTTGGGATGAGGTACAGCATGGGGGGTAGAAATTGGCGAGTTGGAGCTAGATATTAGGTGAAGAAATGCTGCCGCAAATGTACGGCCCCTAATTTCCGATTTCCAATTTCCGCTTAACTCTCAAATGAACGATTAACGAAAACAGCACGTGGCCGATGATGATGAACGGGAAGGCTGCTTCCCGCAACAAGACCAGCAGCCCGACTGCGAAGGCGGCAAAGATAAACCGAATCTCGTTGCCCTCCCAAGCCAGATTTTTGAATTTCAAGCTGAACATGGGCAACCCAGCCACCATCAGCCAGCACAAAACGGGGATGTTGAGGTAAAGGAAAACGGGGTTTGTGACCAAATCGCCCAGCCCAAGCGAGTCGTAGTGGTAAATCAGCAGCAGACCGAAGGTATAAATGGCACAGGACGGCGTCGGCATTCCGATAAAGTTCTCCGTTTGGCGGGTATCGATGTTGAAAATGGCCAACCGGATGGCAGCGAAAAGCGTGATGAGGAAAGCGGGCGATGCCGCCAGCGTCAACTGGATAGGTAGCCCCTCCTGCCCGGCGAAGCTCTTGACCAACAGCATATACACCACAGCACCGGGCGCCACGCCAAACGAAACCATGTCTGCCAGGGAGTCTAGCTGCTCGCCGAGGGGCGACTTCACCTTGAGCGCCCGGGCGCAGGCACCGTCCAGGTAATCGGCGGCGCCACTGGCAAAACTGAACCAAAACGCCTGCACAAACTGTCCGTACAGCACACTGGCAATGGCGCAGCAGCCAAAGAACAGGTTGAGCAAAGTGATGAAGTTCGGTAGGTTCTTTTTCATGCCTTACTGGTTAAACCCAACCCCGAAGGTTGGCTTAGGCGTCAGTCATTTTGGGCAAAAGTAATATTTTGGCATTTACGCAAAGCATAAACGGCAAAGAACAAC
Organism: uncultured Saprospiraceae bacterium; assembly: GCA_964442355.1. Taxonomy (GTDB): domain Bacteria; phylum Bacteroidota; class Bacteroidia; order Chitinophagales; family Saprospiraceae; genus UBA6168. The sequence goes on from CAYTZS010000088.1 coordinate 8,462, forward strand.
GTCGCGTATTGGCAGCACCGCCTTCTTAACGCTACTGTAACGGAGTTCTGCCACCAATCCTGTACTTTTGCAGCTCCCCACTGCGTTCACCAAAAAATTCAACGTTCCAAAGTTTGGTTTTTCAAAAACCGCACAACATGAAACAACGCTTCGCAAATTACCTGTGCCTGACCTTCGTTTGCTGTGCAACCAGCCTTTTCGCCCAGCCCGCCAACAACGAATGTGCCACCGCAACCCCGCTCACCAACCTCAACAACTGGTGCTCTTCCGCTGCAGCCTATTCCAATGTGGGCGCAACCCTGAGCAACGTCATCAACCCGTCGTGCTTCCCCTCCGGCAATGCCGACGTCTGGTTCTCGTTCGTCGCACAGGCCAACACCGTCAACGTGCGGGTCATCGGGGCCACGGCGGGCAACATACCGCCGGGCGGCTCGCTGGAGGAGCCGCAGTTCGCCATTTACAGCGGCGACTGCAACAACCTCACCCTCGTGCAGTGTGCCTCGGACGGCTTTGGTGTCAACTTGGCGGAAACCTTCGCCGAGCCGCTCACCATCGGCGAAACCTACTACATCCGGGTGGATGCCCGCAACAACAACACGGGCACTTTCAGGCTCTGCGTGAACAACTACAACGCCGTGCCCGAACTCAGCGGCGACTGCCCCACTGGCGTCATCCTCTGCGACAAATCAACATTCAGCGTCGAACTGGCCGTGGGCGCAGGCTCCGACCCCGATGAGGTGGACCCCTTCTCCTGCATCCAAGACGAGCTTGCTGCCTCGTGGTACCGATGGACCTGCGACCAGTCCGGCACGCTCTCCTTCACCATCACCCCCAACAACCCTACCGACGACATTGACTTTGCGGTGTACGAGCTGCCCGGCGGCCTCGACGATTGCGAAAACAAGGAAATGGTGCGCTGCGAAGCGGCTGGCGAAAACGTCAACGAACCGTTTTCGACCTGGGAAATCTGCACGGGCGCTACGGGTCTCAGTTTGAGCGAAACCGACGTGACAGAAGTGCCCGGCTGCCCATTGGGACAAAACAACTTCGTGGCGGCACTCGACATGGTGGCAGGCAGGAGCTACGCCCTGCTCATCAACAATTACAGCCAGTCGGGCAACGGTTTTTCCATCGAGTTCGGCGGCACGGGCACCTTTCTCGGCCCCACGGCGAGTTTCACGGTTGCTCCGCAAACGGTTTGCCTGGGCGCAGAGGTCACCTTCACCGATGCCTCCACTTCCCTCGATGCCATTACCGACTGGGAATGGAGCTTCGGCAGTGGCGCAAGCCCTGCCACCGCCAACGGCGATGGGCCGCACACCGTGACGTACAGCACCCCCGGCCTAAAATCGGTGGCGCTCACCATCACCAATGAAGAAGGCTGCCAAGTGACCACCGTGCAAAACATCAACGTGCTGCCCCTGCCCGAAGTGGATGCCACCCTGCTCGACGACTACTGCGGCCCCACGGACAGCACGGGTGCTGTGATTTTGACACCGACAGGCCCCGGCCAGCCCTATCTGTATGATTGGGTGGGTGACGGCAACCTTGACTTTACCACCGATAGCTCCAGGCTGAACCTTACCGCTGGCCTTTATACCGTTCTCGTACAGGATGTCAACGGATGCATTCAGGATTTCAGTTTTTTTGTGGAGGAAGGGCTTAGCCTTGCGGCAAACGTTGACCCCGTGACGCCGCCCACCTGCAACGGCGACTCCGACGGCAGCATCTCCATCACCATCCAAATCGCCAACCCGCCCGTGACCTTCGACTTCGGCAACGGACCGCAATCGAGCAACACCCTCAGCGGCATCCCCGCAGGCACCTACAACGTGCTCGTGGTGGACGGCCAAGGCTGCCCCGGCAACTTCACCATCGAAGTGGTGGATTTTCCGGTATTGTTGCCAAACATCAGCGCTGTGGACATCAGTTGCTTCGGTGCCAACGACGGCACGGTCTCCGTCACGCCCACGGGGGGCGCTGGCAACTATACTTTCCTCTGGAGCAACGGTGCTGTGACCGCCACCGTCGAGAATTTGGCCGAAGGCACCTACACCGTCACCGTCACGGACGAAAACGGCTGCACGGCTACTGCCGAAGCCACCATCATCGAGCCGGAAGAACTGACCATGACCCTCGAAACGGAGGACGTGATTTGCTTTGGGGACGAAACCGGCGTCATCACGGTGACGGCGCAGGGCGGCACCCCACCCTACGAATACAGCGCAAATGGCGACGATTTCCAAACCGACCCCGTACTCACAGGCCTTGGCGGCGGCGACTACACCGTGGTGGTTCAAGACAGCCGTGGCTGCACCTTCACCTTGCCGGCCACCATCAACCAGCCACCGCCCATCGTGGTGGAGGTTGGCAACGACCAGACCATTGACCTCGGCTTCACGGCCAACATCAACGCCGTGGTAACGCCAACGAACCTGCCCGTCACGCTGAGCTGGGTGCCAGCCGAGTCGCTGGACTGCGGGGATTGCCTCAGCCCTACGGCATACCCCTTCCTGACCACCACTTACTACCTGACGGCCACCGACATAAACGGCTGCACGGGCCTCGACTCTGTGACCATCTTCGTGAACCTCGTTCGCCCGATTTATATCCCCAATGCCTTCTCGCCGAACGGCGATGGCCTCAACGATTTTTTCACGCTCTACGGCGGCAGGGCTGCCAAGTCCATCAAAGCGCTCAAGGTCTTCGACCGCTGGGGCGAAAAGGTGTTCGATGGCGCCGACATCCCATTCGATGACGTTGCTCGTGGTTGGGACGGCTATTTCCGTGGAAAGTTGATGGACACTGGTGTGTTTGCCTACCTCGCCCAAGTGGAGTTCATTGACGGCGTGGTCGTGCTGTTTGAGGGGGATGTGACGATTGTGCGATGAGTGGATTTACGATTTATTCGATTTACGATTTACGATTGGGTGGCAATTCAGCTTGAATCGTAAATCGTAAATCGAAGCAATCGTAAATTTCTAAGCGCTCTCAAAGCATCTCATGCTGATGCTCCCGCCCAAAACTTCTTCATAGGTAAAATTGATGGATTCGTTCTTGTCCAACAGCCCCAGCGTGTAGAGCATGGGCAGGTAGTGGTCGTTGGTGGGTACGGAGAGCTGCGCAGCCCGACCGTACTGCTGGTAATTGACGAGCGCTTGGTGGTCGCCCGCTGCGAGGCGTTGCTTCACGTACTCGTCGAACTCCACCGCCCAATCGTATTTCTGTGAAAAATCGTTGAAAGTGACCATCCGCAGGTTGTGGACGATGTTGCCGCTGCCGAGCACCAGTACGCCTTTTTGGCGCAGCGCCTTCAGTTCGGCGGCCAGTGCATAGTGCCATGCTGGCGGCTTGTTGTAGTCAATGGACATTTGAAAGACCGGGACATCAGCAGCTGGGTAAATATGCTTCAGTATCGTCCAGGCACCGTGGTCAAGGCCCATTTCGTGGTCTTCGTGTACTTGGATGGACTTGATGTTTTCCGTCACTTGCTTCGCAAATGCCGGACTGCCGGGCGCCGGGTATTTCACTTCGTAGAGTGGCTGCGGGAAGCCGCCGAAGTCGTAAATCGTCTCCGGGTTGGGGCTGGTGGCTACGGAGGTGCTGCCCCTCGTGAGCCAGTGCGCCGACACGACGAGGATGGCTTTGGGCTTCTCCCAACGCTGCCCCAGCGTGGCCAGCGCTTTGGTGAAGTTGTTGTCCTCGATGGCGTTCATCGGACTACCGTGGCCAATGAAGACCACGGGCATCCGGTCGGAGGCAGGCAGTTCATTTGCCGTCTGATAAAATTGGTTGAGTTTCATGGCTGCGGCTCCTGCTGGCAGCAGGAGCAATGATTTTAGAAATTTATTGCGATTCATGTAACTACATTGAATGGATGGAAACGCCTCGAATGCGGGTTTGGTTGAGTGGGTTTTGCTCATGCTAAAATGGGGTGCATTGCGCAGCAAGGAGGGCAGGTTAGCGTTGGGCGGCAGTGGGAAACCCTGTTCCGAGTGTTAGGCCGCCCTTTTCCAAGAAATAATTAAAACGACTTAAACTCCGCAAACCATTTCGCCAAGCTCTCGTGGTAGCGGTTGGTCTCGTAGAGCGGGCCGTTGTAAAACCTGGCCACTGCCCTGAAATCAGCTTCTACCGGGTTGGACTTGGCCACTGCTGCCCGCACGGCAGCGCCACCCGTGGCCAGGAATTTGCCCACCAACTGCACTTGCTCCACCAACGGGCTGTAAAACATGGCCTTGGCAGAGGGCGCACCGATGGCCTCGAAATTGAAGCCCATCACCTGCCCCAGCCCGAAGCTTGTGGCCCGGTAGCGCAGCTCCGAGTAATCCGTTTGCGGCGTTTTCAGGTTCGACTTGGAGAGGATGTGCTGCTCGAACTTGGGCCGCACGATGCCCTCCGTTTCTTTGCGGATGATGGAGAGCATCCACTCCGGCTGTATCTCCATTCTTTTTTCCACTTTCAACCGGGCTGCTGCCTCCTGCGCCTGTGCGCCGTATTGCTGGTGTATTTCCCGACAGGAAAGCAACCGCCGTTTGTGCAGCGCATTGAGCTGGAAAAGCGCTACCTCGAAGTCGCCACAGGCCACTTGGTTGGTGTCAATGTTTTGTCGGGCAACGGCCAGCATCTGCTCCAGGGTGGGCAGGTTGAGCAGCACGTTGGGCACTGCGGCAATGAGTTTGGAGGCGGTCTTGTAGGTGCAATCGTAGCAGAGGGCTTCCCGTTGCACGTCGCTGTTCAGCCCATGCTCGAACTGGAACTGCGCAATGGCCCGGTTGGTGCCCGGCCCGAAGTCCCCATCAATGGTGTAGGAGCCGTGACTGCTGGTAGAATAGCCGAGGAAAATCAGTAGGCGTTGGAGTGCCTTCACGGAGTTTTCCGCCGCCGTCCGGCGGTCGAGGGTCAGGTCGTTCTGCTCGAAGCGCTGGAGGTCGGCACGCCAGCCGGAGTCGGTTTCGTCCGGGTGCGTGAGTATGCGTTGAAGCTGCGGGTCGTCAATGTTGATAGGCATTTCGTTTTGTTTTGTTGGTAATTAGCGATTGGTTATTGGCCGTTGGCTGTTGGGGGGTAAATATAGAAATGGTCAATGATATTTAATAACCAACAGCCAACTGCCAATAACTAACAGCCAACAACCATCAACGCCCAACGACCAACTTCAACACCGCTGCGCTCCCCCGTTCGTCCACCACCTGCACGAAGTAGAGGCCGGGCGGCAAATGCTCCACGACCAGCGGTATCCGGTTTTCGCCAGATTGTGCAGCGAAGGTCTGCGAATGCTGTCGCCCGCTCAAGTCGGAGACCGAGATGCGTAACTCGCTGGGTGCTTGCAGGTTGACGGTGAGCGTGGTAGCGTCCTGTGCTGGGTTTGGTGCCAAAGCGGCAGTGAACGGCGTGGCACCGACGGAGGTGGTAGGTACGATGAGGCAAATAGACAACTCAAGACGCCTGATGCCTTTTCTGAAAAGTTTTACCCCATTTATTCGAAGCAGGTCTTCCCCTTCGCAATAGCTATCCACGTATTGAAAATAATCATCGTCCAGTGAATACACATCGACGAACCATGCAGCCTGCGGATTGCTGCCAAAGTCGCAATAAGTCGCTTGCTCGTAAGGTAATCTCCTCACGTACATATCAGCCACCAAGGAGTCCACCGGGCATCTGTCGTTGATAAAAAGTGAACTGTCCTCAAGGTAAATTGTGGTATAAAAAGTGCCCGGCCCCCAGCATCCATTTTCAATCCTCGCATCCTCCCAGCGGTGGTAGCCTCCCCACGTCCCCCAATCATCCCCTACCCCATTCGGGCCAGTGCCGATGGTGCCGTCGCCGGGATCTCCTGCGCTAGGTTCCAAGCGGTGGTTGAAGAAGGCAGGCAGCCAATCATCCGAGTCGAAATGCGCCTCCTCGTAGGCAGTGTTGTCGTAGCCCGTCTGCTGGGTTGCCAAGTTGCCGTTGTGCCAATGGTCGTTGTAGTTGGGGCCATCGTCAATGCCGTGGCCCCGCTCGCTCCAGTAGAGCTGCACGCCCATGCCGAGCGAGTCGGCGGCATGATAATTTTCCACCACGTAGGCGTCCCAGCGCATCGTGCCATTGTCGTCGTTCTTGCTGTGGTAGCAGCGGATGGGCGGCCAGTCCCGCTCCAGCGAGCAGTTGTCAATGATGTTCCAGAGCTGTGACAGCCTTACTTTGCCACCGCTGCGGTTTGTCAGGTTGGTGGGGAAATTGTCGGTCGGGGCACCGAAGATAGCGTCGATGCCGCTGCTCTCGTGAGGCCCGAAGCCGTTGTTGAAAATGGTGGCCGAGGCATAGTGCCGGGGGTGGCATTTGGTCATGGCCGTAGTGCCCGCAGCTCCCATACTGTGGCCATTGATGTTGATGCGGGTAGTGTCAATGTTGAAACGTCGGGTGAGCCAGCTGTCTATCCAAAGGTAGCGGCGCTGGGTATAGTTGATGACCGTGTCCACGCCCGTGGGCAGGTTGCCGGGGGAGAACGGGTCCCAGTTTTTGCGCCAGCCAAAATGCCAACTGGGCTGCTCCGGGTTCGGCTGCACGGTGTCCCGCCAGCCCATCACGTCGTCGTTGTGCGCCAGCAAAATGCCTTCCGCTGGGCTGATGTTGACAATTGGCCTGCTGCCTGCCAGCGATTGCCTCGCCGTGCCGCCGCCGCCGTGCAGCCAGACCGTGAGCGGCAGGGGTTGCGTGGTGTCAATGCCAAGCGGGGCGCTAATCATGAACAAGCCCGGCATCCCGTTTTTGGCCGCATTGGCCATGACGGGGAAGTCGGGGCGGCCCTCCCAGTGGTTTTGCCGCCCATCTGCCCACATCATATAGGCTTGGCAAACATAGCCTGCGGCAAACGGCGAGGGGAAAGTCGCCTGCAAGTGGCACTCCACGGGGTCGCCGATGGGGTCGTAGCTGAACTGCACGATGCCATCGGTGATGTTTACGCCTGTGGTGACGGTGGTTTCGCCCGGCTTCACCACAGCGAAGTACAGCGAGCCGGACTGGTGTGGCGTGGCCACAAACAGCGCCTCGTTCAGCGCCAATTGGTACAGTCCGCCCTGCCCATCGGGAATGCGGTAGGTAGCGAAAGTGTCCACCTGTTCTTTCAGCGCAGCGGCACCGTACTCAAAGATGAAGGGCCGACCGAGCAAAATGGCATTGTCGGTATTGGCGAATGGCGAGGGGCTGCCGTAAATTGAATAGGTAAGCGGCAAGGGTAGCCCGACCTCCCATACCACCCAAACTTGCCCGTCGGCGTACCATGCCCGGATGTTGTTTTGAGCATTTGCGAAGCAAAATGAAAGAATCAGCGAAACGACGAGTAGTGCTTTTTTCATTGGTATTGTTTTAAAAATGCAGGATAAAAGTAAGAATAAACCAAATGGAGCAACTCAGACTTTGGTACAGGCGGTAGGTTTAACCATTATTTTCAAGCTGTGGCCCATGCAGGTAGTTGGTCAATGTAGCATTAGCCACAACAAATAGCATTTTGCAATTCAAAAGCTAAATTCTCTGAAAGCTTTGTCCTACCTTTTCGGCCTGCTTTTAAAATTCTCTTCCAACATTAAAATCAATTTGTATGAAACAACACTACCTAACTATTTTCTTGTTCGTGGCTTTTGCGTTCAACCTGTCCGCACAGGTGTACGTGAAGCACGACGCAGCGGGCAGCAACAACGGCAGCTCGTGGGCCAATGCCTACACCAGCCTCGAAACGGCACTCACCAACACCACTTCGGGTCAAGTGTGGGTGGCCACTGGCACCTACCGGACTTCCGCCGGTACTGTTTCTTTTAACGTGGCCAACGGCGTGGCGCTCTACGGCGGCTTTGCTGGCACAGAGACCAGCCTCGGCCAGCGCAATCCGACCGCCAACGTCACCGTACTCAGCGCCGACGTGAACGGCAACGACACGCCCGGCAACTTCGCCACCAACCGTACGGACAACTCCAAGCACGTGATAGTGGCAGGCGCTGGCGCAAATACTTCCGTCGTGGACGGCTTCACCATCAGTGGTGGCAACACTGCTCTGAGCGGCGCAGACGTTGACCGGGCAGGTGGCGGCATTTTCGCCCAAGGCCCCGTGTCGGTCAAAAACTGCAATTTCAACAACAACTTCGGTAGCGTGGGCGGTGCCATTTTCTTGGCCAACAGCGCCGACAACTCGCAAGTGTCAAGTTCCATCATCATCGACAACCGGGGCGTTGGGGCACTGTACATGGTTTACACCGACAACGTGGACGTGGATTCCTGCCTTTTCACGGACAACATCAACGAGACGGCCTCCACCTCTGCTGGGGCGTTTTACGCCACCAACTGCACCAACCTCTCGCTGTCCAACTCCATGTTTTCAGGCAACTCAGCAATTAACGGCGGGGCGCTTTACTGCGTCACGGACAGCTTGCCAGCCATCACGAACGCCGACAACTTCGTCATCAGCAATTGTGCCTTCACCGACAACTCGAACACCAACGGCGTGGGCGGCGCAGCGAGGTTCCGCAACTGCTCCTACACCATGGTTGACTGCCTTTTTGACCTCAACACCTCGACCAGTTCGGGTGGGCATATCCGCAACGACATCCAAGCCGAAGACAACGTCGTTTACCAAAGCTGTTTATTTAGGAACGCCGTTTCTGGTGGCTGGGGCGGTGCGTTGACGGCTTACGGCGGCACGTTCACCATTGAAGATTGCCTTTTCGAAGCCAACATCGGCGCTCGCCTCGGTGGTGCCGTGAACAATGGCTTCGCAGGCACCATGACCTACACCAACTGCACCTTCCTGAACAACTCAGCATCGGGCACGGCATCGGGCGGGGCACTTGCGCTGCAAAATGATGGGACTACGATAAATGTGCTCGATTGCGATTTCATCGGCAACTCCACGACCGGACAGGGCGGGGCCATTTTCAGTGGCGCAAGTGCCAGCAGCTCAAACGTCAACATCTCCAATTGCTTGTTCGAAGCAAACATCTCCGAAGGCTTCGGTGGTGCTATCCACACAGGCGACGCTGGCCCAAACAACGACGGTACGCTCGTCATCACCAACAGCATCTTCAACTTCAACCAAGCAGCCGAGCAAGGTGGTGCGTTGAACATCAGCGATGCGAACACCGTCATCACGAGCTGCCTGTTCACCAACAACATCGCCACCTCCGGCACTACCCCACCAACGGGCCGTGGCGGCGCCATCTCGCTGAACGTGGACTCCACGCACCTCGATGTCACCATCATGAACTCTACTTTCTACGCCAACATTGGTGAGTACGCCGCAGGCATCAGCAACTGGACAGGGGCCGAAGACGTATCCACCTCCAACACCGTGCTGCAAAACAACATCTTCGCCCATGAAGGTGGCATCAACTACGCCATTGAGGCGGGCGCTCCCGTCATCACCTCCAACGGTGGCAACCTCTTCGACGACGACAGCTTCGATGCAAGCCTCACCCACCCAAAGGATTTGAAGGTGGACGACGTTTCCGACCTGTTCGTTGATCCAGACGCCGACAATTACAGGCTGCAAAACAACTCCGTAGCCGTGGACGCTGGTGTGGACGCCGGCGCTCCTGCGCTCGACATCGAAGGCAACCCACGCCTCAACGAAGTTGACATGGGCGCTTACGAAAACCAGTTCACCAGCAATGCCAACGAGGTACTGCTGACCAACGACGGCCTGCTTGCCATCAGCCCCAACCCTGCTGCCGGGCAGTCCACCACCGTCACCCTCGACATGCCGTGGACAGGCCAAGTGCAGCTTCGCTTGACCAACTTGCTCGGCCAGACCGTGAAGGTGATGGAACTGGAAAAAACCGCAGGCTCCATGCGCTTTGAATTGCCGCTGAACGATGTCGGCAGGGGCATCTACCACCTTGCCGCCTCCAACGGCAGCCAAGTGGTGGTGACTCAGTTGGTTCGGAATTGATTATTTTTTTTGCAAAATGCGCAAGGGCGGCGGCACCAAAATGCCGTCGCCCTTGTCATTTGTCAAAGCCACTCTGCCCCTGCCTATGGGGCAATATTATTGAGGAGCCTTGCCAGTATTTTAAAAAAAAGCGGCATGTGCTTCTGCACATGCCGGAGTGTCGCCAATAGTGTGAGGGACATGGGAAAATAGTGTGTGGTGCCCTGCGTGGGCCTAAAAAACGGGTAAACTATCTCAACCCCGTTGAGCGCTGCAACCCGTGTGTGAGGTCACAGCGCTAGGGGAAATATCTTTAGCACCACCTTTCGGCAGCTAGTAAAAGACAAATCAAGAACTTTCAGAACTATCAGTTTTGGGAAACTGTAATTAAATGTTCGGGGAAAATATTAGGATGGGTTTGTGCATAGTGGCAGCAAAACACTTATCAACGCTGCCATATTAGTCATTTAAAAAAGATGTCCAAATGTAGGTGCATTTCCGTGAAACGGACAAGCACGGATGTTGGTTTTTTTTAAAATAGTTTTCAACATCTGCTAACTCGCTGCGCAGGGATAGGCAGCTTGGTGGTTCAACAAAACGGATGCTGCGGCTGCCAGTGTTTCCCCAAAAACGAAAATACCCTCAGGATGGCTCCTCATCACGAAGATTTTCTGTTGGCGCAAATCGCTGTTTTCCAACAAGTTAATGATTGACTTGGCCATTTCCGGCGAGCCGTAGGTGGCCCCTTCGGCAGTGGTGGGCACGTGGCCGAGCAACTGCTCCCAAAGCTTTGCGTGGTGTACGTGGATGATGCCCTGCACTTCTGGGCACGTTTGGTAAATGACGGCATGGCTCATGGCCTCCGAGGAAGCCAACACTGGCCCCCGGCAACGCACCGTGTTTTTTTCAATGTCGAAGTCGGTGACAAGTGTGAAGTGGGCAGGTGAGAGGGTGGGCAAATGCCCCGTGGCCGTGCCTGAGATGACGAATTGGTTGCCCAAATACCGCTCGCTGATGTTGCCGAAGCCGATGCCATTTTCGTACACGCCGATGAACTGGCGGCGGTGCATTTCGTCTCGCCAATGGCTCAAATTGGCCAAAATGGGAGCGGGCAGCGCCATTGCCCGCTCCCATTCCGCTTGAAATTTCACATAGCCTTCATCTGCGATGGCCATAGTAGTAGGGTTAGAATTTGAACCCGAAGGTCAACAGGAACTGGTTGCGGGTGATGGTCTGCGATACCACCTGGCCCGGGCCACCGTTGATGATATACGGGGAATACTGGCCTTCGGACATCCGGCGACGGAAAGCTACGTCCATGAAGAAACTCTCCGACCACCATGCCCCAGCTCCGACGCTGAGGGTGCCGATTGGGTCAAAACCCTCTGAATATGGCGACTGCATGACGGCGTACCCGCCCCTAAACCTGAATTTGTCCATTGCATACTCGCCGCCCAAGCGGATGTTGAGCGCTGACTTGAGCTGGTCATCAATCTGTTGGTTCAATTCGGCCTCGTATGCTTCGTCGCCCTCGCTGGCAGCGTTGTTGAAGTTGAATTTTGCATTGGGGTAATCCACGTACTCCACCTCGGCTGTCAGAAATCCGCTCTTGGCAAAAACAAGTGCGGCGCTGCCAATGACCCTCCAAGGCGTGCGCATCCGATATTCAAACGAGCCCTCGGGGGACTCCGCAGCACCTGCGTAGATGGTGCCGTCCAGCGAGTAGCTGTAGTTGAGGTTACTGGAAAAATTGTCCTTCAGACCAATGGCAGTGGGCGTGTGTACCGCCGCACCAACTCGCAGCATTTGATTCACCCGGACTATCATTCCTACTTTGAGGTTGATGCCCGCACCAGAAGTTGTCAACCGTTCCGTGTAGGTGAGTTCATTGAAAACAGGGTTTGTGCCTGCTTCATCCGACTCCACATAGGTTTTCGTTTCTTCGAAACCAATCAACGGCACACCGACCGTTGCGCCAATCATGAGGCGCTCCTTGTAGTTGCCAGCATAGGAGAGCACGATTTCGTTGTAGGCCCCTTTCCGCCGGATGTTTTGCGACCGCCAAGTAGCCTCCCCTGGCAAAAAGTCGCTGGCGTAGAAAGTATCATCGTTTTCGTCGGGGTTGTCGTTGTCTGCGCCGTCTACATCGACGTCGTCGTCTTTCTAACAGTGCCGCCGGAGCGCGTCCAGCGGCATTTTGTCCAAACGCAATCGCGACTAAGATAGCGCCATGGGACGCTATCGACCACCAAG
>CAYTZS010000089.1:0-10558 GCA_964442355.1 uncultured Saprospiraceae bacterium
GAGGGGCGCAGCCGGGGATTGCCCTGCTCGTAAGTGTAGGGGTCGAGGTAGTAAACAAAAGGGTTCAGGTCGCCGTAGTGCGGGCGGTCAATGCGGTAGCTGTACGCCAGTGCAGCCCCGAGCTTTTTCCCCAGTTCCCTACTCAGGCTGGCGCTGGGGAACAGCTTTCCAATATGCCGTGTCTGCGTGGAATCTAGCGTGACGGAATAGCCCTCGCTCTGGCTGTCTTCATAGCGGAGGCCAGCAGTGCCCGACCATTTGCCTGCCTTCCAGTCCATTTTGGCGTAGCCAGCCCAGATGTCTTCTTGGAAAAGGAAGTGGTTGCTTTGCAGCAAATTGAGTTGCATCACGCCCGACGAGTCCTCCTCGAAGGAACGCAGGTCGTTGTCGAGGTCAGCGGTGCTGTACCTGCCGCCCACTTGCAGCTTTGTGTTTTTGGAAAACGGGTAGGTGTAGTCGAGGCTCGAAGTGTAAATCTCCGAACTGCCTGGCTGCTCGTAAAGTTGGTTGGGAAACGACACGTCGTAGTTCACTTCTTTGGGCTGCAGCAGGTTCGAGGCATCGTTGCCAATGCGCACGTAGTTGACGTCGAAGTCCAGTTTTTGCCCCATCGTGTCTATTTCAAAACTGTAATAGGGGTTGAAGGTCACCATGTTCCAAGTGCCCTTTCGGCGGTTGTCGGTGAGCAATTGGAGGTCGCCGTTGGTGGCGTCGGCATAGTCCACGTTTGTTGTATTCTTGATGTTGAAGTCACGGCGATTGCCCGTCCAGCGGCTGGAGAAGCCGAGTCGGTGGCGCTCGGTCACGTCCCAGTCAAGGGCGAGGTTGCCCTGCAAATACTCGCTCAAATTGGGGTTTACCGTCTTCTGTGAGTAGGTATCGTTGCCCACTTTGCGCACCACATCCAGTCCTTCGTACCATGAATTTCGGCCAGTGCCCAGACCGCCATTGATGTTGACGTTGCCCTGGTAGTGGCTGAGGTTGAGGCCCGTCCGGTAACGCCAATAATGCCCTTTGCCCACCCCAGCGCTCAGGCTGCCATTGGTACCAAACAGGCTGTTTTTCTTCATGATGATGTTGATGACAGGCCCTGTGCCCTCTGCCTCAAACTCAGCCCCCGGCTGGTGGATGACCTCCACCCGCTTGATATTGTCGCCGGGAATATCCTTGAGCAGGGCGTCCACGTCCATGTACTTGGTAGTTTTCCCATTGATTAAAATGGTAATGTTGCTCTGCCCTGCCATGCGCAGCTTGTCGCCCACGACCATCACGCCGGGCACTTTTTTCATCACGTCAAGCAGGTTGCTATTGAGGCTGGTCAGGTTGTTCTCCACGTTGACGATGAGGCGGTCAGCCCGCTGTTCCAGCATGGGTGCTTTGGCCGTCACCTGCACTTCGGCAAGGGTCTTCGCCTCGTCGTCGAGGGTGAGGTCAAATTGCTTGTGATTGTCGGTTGGGAAAACGATTTCGCTTATTTTCTCATCCAGATAGCCGAGCATGTTCACCTCCAAGAAATATTGCCCGTCAGGGATGTCTTTCAGCGTGAACTTGCCGTTGGCATCAGTGGATTCGGCCTTGGCCACACTGCTGTCTCTTTGGTGGTAAAGCGCAATCGTGGCGAAGAAGATGCCCTCGCCCTTTGCGTTGGTGATGGTGCCAGTGATTTGATTTTGGGAAAAAGCAGATTGCAATAAGCCAAATAGCGCAATGCCAATGCACAGCGCCTTGGGAAAAAGTCGGGTCTTCATGCGTGAGTTTTGAATTTGATTAACAAGTCGGGTGCAAGAAATGCGAACACACTTCGTTTATGTGCTGCTAATTTGACGATGCGGACAAAACGGGTTTACCCTCATTTTATTTCCCATTAAGTTACACGGGCATTTGCCAAACGTTCAACAACAGCCGCATAAATCAAAAAAACAAACTACCCCAACCACCAAGCCGCTATATTTGCGGCCTAAAATAAAGGCGTTTCCGGTCGCCCAAGCACCGGACGGAGCAGCCGAGCCCCGATAGCACTCGGCGTAACTTTTATCAAAACCATTTTATTCATGAAAAAAGTAAGCATTTCTCTCCTCGCAAGCCTCCTATTGCTTGCATTTGGGACATCTTCACTTTATGCACAAGCACTAACAACAACACCTATGACAACTGCAACCTATACCCCCCCAGTAACACCCAATCCCGCCAACCCGAAAGTATTCTTCGACATCAGCGTTGGTGGCGAAGCTGCTGGCAGGGTCGTCTTCGAACTCTTTGCCGATGCTGCTCCCAAGACTGCCGAGAATTTCCGGGCGCTCTGCACCGGCGAGAAGGGCGTGGGCACCAGCGGCAAGCCACTGCACTTCAAAGGCAGCAGCTTCCACCGCATCATCCCGTCGTTCATGTGCCAAGGTGGTGACTTCACCAACGGCAACGGCACGGGCGGCGAGAGCATCTACGGCCCAAAGTTCGCCGATGAGACTTTCACTGGCAAAGCTGGCGTTCACGCTGGCCCCGGCATCCTGAGCATGGCCAATGCTGGCCCGAACACCAACGGCTCCCAGTTCTTCATCTGCACCGTGGAGACGCCATGGCTCAACAACCGCCACGTCGTCTTCGGCCAAGTGGTGGAAGGCATGGACATCATTAAGAAAATGGAGGCAGTGGGCAGCCAAAGCGGCCGCACTTCTCAGCCAGTTGTTATTGCCGACTGCGGTCAGCTTTAATTACCAATGGCTGACACCAGATAACCGGGCTTCCCTGTGGGTTGCCCGGTTATTTTTTTCAAACAAACCGCATTTTCACCCGGCACCTTCGTGCAAAAACGGAATACTGACGTCTTTACCGAAGTGCTTATTTACTAACTATCAAAACAACTATTGAAAATGAAAATCTCCAAACTCATCTCATTGGCTGTCCTCTTTGCATTTGCCATCGGCAGTGCCAATGCCCAGCGTTTCCTGGAACCATCCTTTTCTTATTCTGGCAAAAAAATCAGCTACATCACCCTCAATGATGGCAGCACCCAAGAGGTGTTCGTCATCAGCATCAAGCGGGAGAAAGGGCTTATCGAAGAGCTGAAAATTGAGGACAAGGACGGTAAAAAGTCGAAACTCAAACCCGAACAAATCAAGCACATGTACCTCCCACAAAGCGGTTGGGACAAGATGAACAAGAGCCTTGAAACTTCTTTCGACGTCCAGAAGTGGGACAACGACGCATTGGACCCCAACAAGTTCGCCGAGGGCTATGTGTACTTTGAGCAAGCCGAAGTGCAGGTGAAAAAAGAGAAATTGACGCTGATGATGCAGCTGCTCAACCCGGCATTCTGCAAGAAAATCAAGGTTTATCACGACCCCTACGCTGCTGAAACAGCATCCGTCGGCATCGGTGGCTTCACCGTGGCTGGCGGCGACGACAAATCCTTCTACGTCTCCGTGCGTGGCGGCACCGGCTTCAAGTTGGCGAAGAAAGACTACAAAGAAAGCTTCAGAAAGGTCTTCGGTGTTTGCACGCCGCTGGAACAGAAGTTCCCGGAGGTCAAATGGTCGCAGTTTGACGAGCATGTTTTCGAGCACAACCAAAGCTGCGAGTGAGGATTACACCCATCCCACACAAAAAAAGGGGGCGCTGCAATTGCAGCGCCCCCTTTTTTTGTGCTTAAACAGGTTTTAGAACCTACCCACCACCAATTTTTTGGCGACTGGACGTTTGCCTGGCACGTTCACCCAAACGATGTACTGGCCCTCGTGCAAGTCCCGGATGTCTATCTGGTAGCTCTTGCCGAAAACCTCGTCAATTTGGATGCGCTTCATCTCAATCCCAAAGCTGTTGAACAGGGTGATGCTCACGTCTTCGTAGCCCACTAGGCTTTCGAGGTTGATTTTCACGAAACCATTGGCAGGGTTCGGGAACAGGGCGTAGTCCAGCAGGACAGGGAAGTTGACCACCTTCACATCGGAATAAAGCGCTGAGCCGTTCACGTTCACCATTTTCACACGATAGAAGTTGTCGCCGCTGGCGGGTTCGAGGTCGTAGCCTTCGTGCCTGACAGACCGGTTACCGCCTTCATTGCCTTGGATGAGGATTGGCTCAAAGTCAACGCCGTTCACCGATTTTTCAAGGACATACTCAACGATTTGGTCTCCACCATTGTGCGACCAAATCAGCTCCGTGTGCTCCTCGTGCTTGATGGCCGCAAACTGGAACGACGAACCTTGTGAGATGTCCAAAGTGGTAACCACTGTCACCATCCTGTTTTCCTCACAAACCAATTTGTATTTGTCCGTGAAGTAGTTGACTTTCACGAAGTAGGTACCTGCCGCAACAGGGATGGTTGCTGTTGGTTCCTCGCAATTGTCATTGCAATTAAAGACTCCTACCCAGCTTGAATTGAAAACCTGAATAGCGGTAATTGGTGCTTTGTCAGTTCCACCAACAATAATAGCCCCGTTGCCAGTCGAGATAGTTATGTTGCTGCAATCGGGCACATCACCGCCGCCGCAGTTAGGTGATATTCCCAATGACACGATGTTGGATTCGACAAATACAGCGCACCCCGCCCGGCGCACACAGCGCAGGAAGCATGTCGGCTCGGTGATGTTGCCAGGGTTGTAGGATAGGTCTGAAGCGCCAGGTATCATTCTCCAGTGCGGGTCGAGGCCAGCACCGATTTCGGCAGCCGTTGTAGTTGGATACGTACAAGAAGTAGTGCTCTTGAGCCATACAACTTCGAGCGGGCCAGTGCCGCCAATTGGCGAAGCACAATTGCCAATGATAGGCGCATTTTCAGTTGTTGGGCAATATTGCACGGCAGCGTTGCAGTTTGGGCCAAAGCCGATGGTACCACCCAAGTCAATGTTGTCGCAAACTACGGTTGATGTTCCCTCGCAGCCGCAGCCGTCTGCGGTCACTTTGTCGTCAGTGGTGTTGGGGTCGTTATCGTCGCAAAGTGTGCCAGGGGTGGTTGGGAAAGCAGGGTCGTCTGGCCTACAATCTTGGTTGTCGCAATAACCATCGCCATCGGTATCACCGCCTTGGTCAGCACAGGGTACGCCACAGTTGAGCGGGCTGTTGAACCTGCGGCCGTAACCTGGGCCATCGCCGCTTTGGTAGCAACCTGCCTTCACCCAAACGGTCACGATTGGGGTGCCATTGGTCGAGCAGAAAGTGGCGGTTTTGCCAGAAAGCCCATCGTATTTCTTGTTCACACCGTTTTCAGTACGGATGACCACATTGGACAAATCCTTGCAGGCACTCACTTCCACGCAGTAGCAGCTGATGAACTTGACCGTCATGCTGGCATCGCAACCCTGGCAAGTACCGCCAGTGACGGTAGTCGGTGGGGGCTGAAGCGTACCTGCGCAAGCGCAACCGCCAGGTAGAACCACATCGTTGATGGTGTTTGGATTGTTGTCGTTGCAAGGCGTACCGGGCACTGCCGGAAAGTTGGGATTGTTCTGCTGGCAGTCCTCGGCATTGCAAACACCGTCGTTGTCCGTATCGCCGCCCAGGCCAGCACATGGATTGGGTAAAACACCTTGGCAGCCACAGCCGTCAGATGTAACGACGTCGTAGTCGGTATTTGGGTCGTTGTCGTTGCAAGGCGTGCCGGGTGTGGCCGGGTATGCTGCATTATCTGGCTGGCAGTCATCGTCGTTGCAGACATCATCGTTGTCGTTGTCAGCGCAAGACGTTCCGCAAGAGTTCGGGTTGTCAAATTTACGACCGTAGCCTGGGCCATCGCCGCTCTGGAAACATCCGGCCTTCACCCAAACCTTGACGATGGGCGAACCGTTCGTAGAGCAGAAATTGCCAGTCTTGCTGGAAAGACCGTCGTATTTCTTCTCCACACCATTGGCAGTGCGGATGACTACGTTCGACAGCTTTTTGCAGGCGCTGATTTCTACGCAGTTGCAGCCCACGAACTTGACCGTCATACTGGCGTCGCAGCCTGTGCAGTTGCCACCCGTGACGGTCGTAGTCTGCGCCTGTGACAGCAGGCCCGAAAAGACGAAGACACCCAACAGGAATAGGCGAAGGAAGCCCGTCAGCGTTGAATGTTGCGTCGTTGTTGGTTTTGAAAAACCGTTACGTGTAATAGTTTGCTTCTTCATTGAAATGTAATGTTTTGGTTAAACTAAAATATGTTGCTACACGGGGGGTGCTTTCGTTAGAATTGTCGCTTGAAACATGCTAGGAAAGTCGTCAAACCAAGCCACTTAGTGGCCAACTTGCCACGAATGGTTGGGGCACAAATGACCAAAAGCCAACTGCCTAGCTAACTGTGTGAAAATGCAAATGAAGAGACCTGAAAACGATGAAGTTATCCTGTAAGGGATTGGTGAGAACCAGCGATTTTTATAAATGGTGTAACTGAGAAGGAGGAGTTCTAATAAGAAGTGGCCACAAAAATAGCGCTCCCAGCCAATTTTTCACCCACCACAGACAAATAATTTTTCAATGAATACGGTCAAAATGGCATAAACCATCGTAGTCCGGTGTTGATGAAAAGACTTTTAACCTTTAAAAAATCAGTTAGTTTCAATACTAAATCCGCCTAAAATGACAAGCGACCGGGCAGCCTCAAGCCCCCCGGTCGCTCCAATCGTAAATCGTCATTCGCAAATCGTAAATCGTAAATCCCCCTACCCTTTCACCTTCACCTTCCCCGCCAAGTCCAGCATGAAGGCATACTCCATCGCCACTTCCTTGAACGCCCGGAAGCGGCCTGATTGACCGCCGTGACCGGCGTCCATGTTGGTGTGGAGCAGGAGCGGATTCTTGTCGGTCTTCATGGTGCGCAGCTTGGCGACCCATTTGGCGGGCTCCCAGTACTGTACCTGCGAGTCATGGAGGCCCGTGGTCACGAGCATGGCGGGATAGTCCTTCGACTCCACTTGGTCGTAGGGCGAGTAACTGAGCATGTAGTCATAATATTCCTTTTTGTGCGGGTCGCCCCATTCGTCCCACTCGAAGGTGGTGAGCGGGATGGTCTCGTCGAGCATGGTCGTCACCACGTCCACGAAAGGGACAGCGGCCACCACACCCTTGAAGAGGTCGGGGCGCATGTTCACCACGGCGCCCATCAACAGGCCGCCAGCGCTGCCACCCATGGCGAAGAGGTTTTCTTTGCCCGTGTACTTTTGGGCCACGAGGTAGTCACCGCAGTCCACGAAGTCGTTGAAAGTGTTTTGCTTTTTCAGCAGCTTGCCGTCCTCGTACCATTGGCGGCCCATCTCTTGCCCGCCCCGGATATGGGCGATGGCGAAGGCAAAACCCCGGTCCAATAGGCTGAGGCGAGCTGCGCTGAAACTGGGGTCGGAGCTGTAACCGTAACTGCCGTAGGCATAAAGCAAGAGCGGCTGTGTGCCGTCTTTATGGTAGCCTTTTTTGTAAACAATGGAAATGGGCACCTTCACGCCGTCACGGGCGGTAGCGTAAATGCGCTCGCTCACGTAGTTGTTGCGGTCGAAGCCGCCGAGCACCTCCTGCACCTTCATCGTTTTCTTCTCCTTCGTAGCGAGGTTGACATCGAACACGGTGCTGGGCGTGGTGAGTGAAGTGTAGTTGAGGCGCACCACGAGGCGGTCGTATTCAGGGTTGTTGCCAGCCCAAGCCACGTAGCTGTCCTCGCCGAAGTCCACCTTGTAGTCCTGCTTGCCGTCCCAGCTTTTGATGCGGATGTTCACGATGCCGTTGATGCGCTCCTCCAGCACGAGGTGGGATTTGAACAGCGTGAACCCTTCCAGGTAAACATCGGGCCGGTGGGCGATGACCTCCTGCCAGTCGGCCTTGCCTGTCTTGCCCTCGGCGACGCTCATCAATCGGAAATTGGTAGCACCCATGTTCGTGCGGATGTACCACTGGTCGCCGTGGTCAACGCTGTATTCGAGGTTGCGCTCCCGTGGCTGGAACACCTGCCACTGGCCGTCCGGCGTGTTGGCATCGAGGTAGCGGTACTCGCTGGAAACGGTCTGCGTGGCGCTGATGAGCAGGTACTTCCTCGACTGCGTCTTTTCGATACCGAGGTCGAAAGTGGCGTCTTTTTCATGGAAAACCACCTCGTCTTTCGAGGCATCCGTGCCGAGGCGGTGCTTCATGATTTTGAAAACCCGCAGCGTTTCATCCTTGATGCCGTAGAACACCGTCTTGTTGTCGTTGGCCCATACGATGATGCCGTCGGTGTTCGGGATGCGGTCGGCGAGCATGTCACCCGTTTCCAGGTTCTTGAAAACGATGGTGTAAATGCGGCGGCTGAGGGTGTCCTCGGCGTAGGCGAGGATTTTATTGTCGGTGCTGACGGTGAGGCCAGCGGCGTTGTAGTAGTCGAAAGGTTTGGCCAACACGTTCACGTCGAGCATCACCTCCTCCGGTGCGTCGAGGGATTTGGCCTTGCGGCAATGGATGGGGTACTCGCCGCCCTCCACATAGCGATAGTAGTACCAGTAGCCGTTGTCGAGCTGGGGCACACTCTCGTCCTTCTCCTTGATGCGGCCTTTTATCTCCTGGAAAAGTTCTTCTTGCACGTCCTTCAAGCCTGCCATCACGGCGTCCTTGTACTCGTTTTCAGCGTTCAGGTAAGCGATGACTTCGGGGTTTTCCCGGTCGTTCAGCCAGTACCAGGGGTCGTTGCGGACGTGGCCGTGCTCGGTGAGGTCTTTGGGCTTTGCTGCCGCAATGGGCGGCTGTGCGGTCATTTTTTCGTACATGGATATTTGATTGTCAGCGGTTTGAGTTTGTTCGTTTTTGCAGGCGGCAAAGATGAACATTGCGAAGCAAAAGAAGGTGGTGACTTGTTTCATGATTGGTTGACTTGATTTGAGTGCGAGAATAGGGAAAATTTCTCAACACACCAACCGATACCCCACCCCTTTCAGCGTCAACAACTGCACCGAAGCATCCTCCCGAAGGCGCAGTGCGTCCCGAAGCTTGGACACGTACACATCAAGGTTGCGGGAATTGAAAAAACTGTCGTTCCCCCATAGTTTGTCGAGGATGTCCTTGCGGGCCACGTTGGCATTGGGCGGCGAGGCGAGCATTAGCAGCAATTCGGTCTCCCGATGGGACAGCAGTCGAGGTGGGGCGTCGCCGAGACGAAGTTCCTGGCGGTTTGGGAAGAAGCGGAATTGGCCAATCGCAATTCCATCCTGCGGGTTTTGAGCAGGTGCTAATTGGCTGACTTTCAACAGGTTTTGCAGCCGTACAATCAGCTCTTCCATGCTGAACGGCTTGCGCACGTAGTCGTTGCCGCCGGAGCGGAAACCTTGCAGCACATCCTCGGTCTGCACTTTGGCAGTGAGGAAGAGGATGGGCACGGTCGGGTGCTTCTGCCGGATTTCCTCGCCGAGCGAAAAGCCGTCACGGTGCGGCAGCATCACGTCCAGCACGCAGGCATCGGGCCGGAACTGCTCGAAGGCGGACATCACCTGCCCACCGTCGGCCACCAGCCGCACCTCGAATTGGCGGGATTCGAGGGATTCCTTGACGATTTTGCCGAGGAAAGGCTCGTCTTCGACGTAGAGTATTTTGGTTGGATTCATATTTTGTACGCGAGGTGAATGGCACACGGATTTAACGGATTGGACACGGATTAAATCAACTCATATCCGTGTCCAATCCGTTAAATCCGTGTGCTATCAAGTCTCGGAAGTCGTATCGAAAAAGTTGTTTTAAAATCATCCCCGCTTTCCAACTTGATTTCTCCGCCGTGCTGCTGCACCACGCTTGCAACGTAGCTCAACCCCAGTCCATGTCCCTTGGCATTGTGGACATTGCCAGTCGGCACCCGGTAGAACTTCTCGAAGATGCGCTCCCGATGCTCTGGCGCGATGCCAATGCCCTTGTCGGAGACTTCGAGTTTGATTTCATGTCCTTCGGAAAACAGCCGGACGGCGATTTCTGGCTGGTTGGAACTGTACTTCAGGGCATTGTCGAGGAGGTTGTAAACGACGCTGGCGAGGTGGAGACGGTCGCCATTTACCCTAAAGTTTTCACCTGTGGCCTCGAAGCTCACCTGTGCGCCTTGGTTCTCGAACTGCAATTTCATGGAAGCCATCACCTCGTTCACAACCGCCTGAAAATCAAGCGATTCGAGGTGGAGCGTCGGCTCGTTTTGCTCGAAGAGCGACATTCTCAGCACCTTGTCCACGAGCAAACTGAGGCGGTTGAGTTCGCTTTTAGAGATATCGAGGTACTCCTGGGTGCGGGCGGGGTCACGCATGGCGTCGAAATTGCGGAGCGCCTCGATGGCCACACCCACGGTGGCGATGGGCGTCTTAAGTTCGTGCGTAACGTTCTGGATGAAGTCGTTTTTCAGGTCGGTGAGGCGGCGCTGGGCTTGCAGGTTTTTGAAAACGGTGAAAAAGGCCAGCGACACGCAGCCAAAAAGGCCGAGTGAAAACCCTAGTTCGGGAAGTATTTTTTTGAAGATAAAACCTTGGTAATCAGACAATTCAGCGGCATAACTTTCCCCGCTGGCGAGGTCGGTGTAAGTGCCGGAGCGGAAGCCGTCGGCAGGGCACAGGGTGTCGCTGTCGAGGTGGACGATTTGGAAGCTGACGGGCAGATTCGAGCG
>CAYTZS010000089.1:10658-20466 GCA_964442355.1 uncultured Saprospiraceae bacterium
ACAGGGTGTCGCTGTCGAGGTGGACGATTTGGAAGCTGACGGGCAGATTCGAGCGTTGCATGGAGGCCGAAAAGTTGGAGTCGAGCATCGTCCATACGGCTTCTGGACTGCGCCTCACTTCAAAGGAATCCTTATCGGACATGGCAATAATCATCGAAAGCGAGCCTGCCATCTCCGTCTCCTCGTTGCCAGTTTGTGAAGCAGAAATTCGGACTTTTACGTTGGTATCGCCTTCCACCATCTTCACTTTTTCCTCGCTGATGAAGGTCATCACTTTTAGCGAATCGCCTTTGATTGCTGGCCCTGGCACCCGGATACGGAACTCTTCCCGGATGGAATCGCCCGGCCCACCAATGAAATTGTGGGTGATAATACGGTCCATCATCCGTCCCTCGATGCCCCGGATGCTGTTGACGAAGAGGAAGCCCGTCTCCTTTTTCAGCGCCAGCACCTCGTCCTGCCATGTTTTTTTCAAAAAAAGCACGAGAAACCCTGCCAACAGCACGAGGCTGGTGGACATGAGCAGGATGGAAAATCTGTGGCGGTCGAGCTTCATACAGCAAAGTTAAGGTGTCAATCATCAGGATGCACGGTGCATTAACCTTAATTAACCTTAATGCAAGGTTGATTAACCTGCTTTGAGAAAAGCCCGCCCTAATTTTGCCCCGTCATTAATCGCAATTATAGGGATTAATTCATTGGGATTAATTCGTGAAAACCATTGCAATCATTCACATTCATCAATTAAAATTAAATCATGAAACGCATTATTTTAATCCTCGCCGCTTTAATTCCAATCGCCATTTTTGCGCAGCAAACCGAAGGCGAAATCACCTATACCGAGACTGTAAAACTAATGATGGACTTCGGCGACGGTCCGGAGGCAGAAGAGATGAAAAAGATGATTCCACCCACGCAGTCGTTTCCAAAAACGCTTTACTTCAATGCCGACGAATCGCTGTACCAAGACAAACAGGGCACGGAGGACGAGGGTGATACGGAGGTCACGGGTGGCAGTGGCGGCGCCAATTTCACGATGAAAATCCAGCGGCCGGACAACAAGCTGTACCGCAACATCGCCGAAGGCACCACCCTCGAAAGCCGGGAGTTCTTCGGGCGTTTCTTCCTCATCACCGACAAGGCCAAATCGCCCGCTTGGAAAATCACGAGCGAGCAGAAAAAGATGCTCGGCTATGTTTGCCAAAAAGCCACCGTGCAATTGGACAGCGCCACCTCGCTCGTGGCTTGGTTCTCGACACAAATCCCAGTGCCCACCGGCCCCGGCATCAACGCCGGACTGCCCGGCCTCATCCTCGAACTGGCCATGAACGGCGACCAGCGCACCATCGTTGCCACACAAATCGAGTTCAAATCGCTGCCGAAAGACGCCCTCGTCAAGCCCTCGAAAGGCAAGGAAATGACCGCCGAAGAGTTCAAAAAAATCGAGGCGGAAAAGATGAAGGAGATGGGCATGGAAACGGGCGGCGGTGCGCCGGGGACGATGCGGATGATTATCAGGAATTAAATGTGATGCTCGCGAGGAGGATTGGACACGGATTGCACGGATGGGACACAGATTTTAATGGATTTATTTAAGCGAACAGGAAAAAAAATCCGTGTCTAATCCGTGCAATCCGTGTCCCCATCCTCCTCGCGGGAAAATTTTAAACACACCAGCCAACCCAGCTATGAAAGCTAAATACCCGATTGTATTAATTCTTCTGTTTTTATCCCATTTAATCTTCGCCCAAAAAGCTGTTGACCTCACCGGCCTCGTCACCGACTCAACAGGCACAGGACTCCTCGCCGCCACCGTCGTTTTGATGGAAAAAAAGGACTCCACGCTCTCCGCCTTCGGCATTACGGAGGCCGATGGGCGGTTTTCGGTGAAAAAAGTGACGCCCGGCGACTACCTGTTGCAAGTGAGCTACGTCGGCTACGACACCCACTGGCAGCCAATTCAGGTGGTCGCCGGGAATGACAAAATGGAACTTGGCCAAATCACGCTCGAACCTGCATCCGCCACGCTCGACGAGGTGGAGGTGACCGCCGATCGGGTGCCGTTGCGGATGAACGGCGACACGATAAATTACAACGCCGCCGCCTTCAAAGTGCAGCCCGGCGCAGTGGTGGAAGAACTTTTGAAGAAGCTGCCGGGCGTGGAAGTACAGGCCGACGGCACCATCAAGGCGCAGGGCGAAACGGTGCAAAACGTGTTCGTGGACGGCAAGGAATTCTTCGGGAACGACCCGCAGGTGGCCACCAAAAACCTGCCCGCCGACGCCGTGGACAAGGTGCAGGTGTACGACAAAAAATCGGAGATGGCCGAGTTCACGGGCATCGAGGACGGGCGGGACTCGAAGACCATCAACCTCGAACTGAAGGAAGACCACAAGCAGGGTTATTTCGGCAATGCCACGGCTGGCGGCGGCACGGATGAGCGCTACCAAGGCCGCTTCAACCTCAACCGTTTTTCCAAAAACAGCCAATTTTCCGGCATCGGGATGGCGAACAACAACAACCAAGCGGGGTTCAGCTTCAACGATTACATGCAGTTCATGGGCGGGCTGGGCAGCATGATGGGCGGCGGCGGCGGGGGTGGCCGCAGCGTTCGCATGTCGTTTGATTTGGGGCAAACGGGCGTACCGCTCGAAGGCGGGCAGGTGGACGGCATCCTCGCCACGGCGGCAGGCGGCTTGAACTTCAACCGGGATTTTGGGAAAAAGACCAAGCTGCAATCGAGCTATTTTTTGAGCAAAATCCAAAACGACATCGTGCGCAGCGTGGAGCGGCAGAACCTACTCGGTGATGCCGCTTTCCTCAGCACCGAAGACGAAAAACGCATTGCCAAGAGCTTCAACCACCGCCTGAACGCATCGCTGAAGCACGAGATTGACAGCTTCCAGGACTTCTCGTTGCGGAGCAGCCTCGCCCTCAGCGATGCCCAATACGATAGCGACGGCACGAGCCGAACCTTTGGCCTCAATGGCCAACTCGAAAATGAAAACCTGCGGGATTACCATTCCACCGGGCAGCGTTTCGACTTGGCCAACTCGGCCAGCTACCGTCGGCGTTTTGGTAAAAAAGGCAGGGCGTTTGTGTTGGATGGTTCGCTCAATTTTGGCGACAACACACAGGATGGACGATTGAATTCGGAGACGAAATTTTACCAAGACAGCACCGCCCGAATTCCGCTCGACCAGCGTCAAACCTCCACGGACGAGGCCATGAGCTACGGCCTCAACGCCTCTTACACCGAACCGCTCGGCAAGGCTAAGTACCTGGAAATCAACGCCTCACGGCAAAATTACACCAACGACACGGGCAAGGAATTTTACGACATCGTGCAGGGAGACGAGGTGCCAAACGGGGCACTGACCAACCGCTTCCAACGTGGCTACACCTACGACCGAGCCGGGACGAACCTGATGGTGAACCGTAAAAAATGGAACTTGACGGGTGGCGCTGCGCTCCAACGTTCCACGCTCGAAGGCCAGCAACAGGGCAAGGCCGAACCCATCGAGCGGAGCTTTACCCGACTGCTGCCGAGCCTGTTTTTCAACCACGAACCGGGCATCGGGAGGAACTTCAGCTTCGAGTACCAGACCAACCTGCGGGAGCCGTCGCCGGAGCAGTTGCAGCCGCTGGTGGACAACTCCGACCCGCTGAACCAGTACGTCGGCAACCCCGATTTGAAACCGGAATACGCCCACAACCTAAGCGCACATTTCATGCGATTTGACCAGTTTACGTTCACCAGTCTCTTCGCAAACATCAGTGCCGAGTACGTGAAAGACCGCATCACCAACGCCAGTTCGGTGGACTCGCTTTTCCGTCGCACGGTGCGCCCGGTAAACGTAAAAAACGACCGCTCGCTGCGGGGTTTCGTGGATTTCAGCACGCCGCTGCGACCGCTGAAAACGACCATCCGGCTCAATTTCAGCTCCAGTTGGAACCGGGGCCTCCTCTTCGTGAACGACCTCGAAAACAGCACTGACCGCATCACGAATGGTGTTGACCTATCGTTTAGCAACCGGAAAAAGGAGTTCTTCGACGCCACCATCGGTGCCCGCTTGAGCCACAACCGAACGACCTACTCGGAGTCCGAGATGCTGAACCAGACCTACCTGAACCAGCGCTACTACGCCGAGGCGACCGTTTATCCGAACAAGAAATGGGAGTTTGGCAGCAAGTTTCGCTACTCGGTTTATTCCAACGAAAACTTTGGCGGCCAGCAGGTCGTGCCACTTTGGGAAGCCAGCATTTCGAGGTATTTGCTGAAAAACAACCGGGGCAAGCTCACGCTTTCCGCTTTCGACATCCTGAACAAAAACCTCGGCGTGCGCCGCAACAGCGAGCTGAATTACTTGGAGCAGCAGCGCATCAATACCTTGCAGCGGTACGTGATGCTGACGTTTGCGTACTCGATTCAGGGGTTTGGCGGGCAGGCGGGGGGGATTACGATTGATATTCGGGGGAGTGAGGATTAGGGGATTGGAATTACAATTTACCGTAAACCAGCGTTGCGCTGTGTTTGAGCAAGGGCCGCTTCGCTCGACACTTGCTCAAACTGGGTGAGTGGTGAGACAACGGGAGTTACAAAATTTAACTAAATAAATGTATGAGAGTTCTATCAACATCAAACCTAATTCTATTTTCAGGATATATATCTGTCATTAAATAATTTTCAAGAACTGAGGCAATAGTTGGTTTTAATTCATTCAATAAGTCATTTGGATATTGAATTTTTTGCTTTATTTCATAAGGCATTGGAATGTTATGTTTATCCATATAGCCCCTTATTATTGAATGTCTTTTTTTGCCACTTTTGATGTCGTCCACAAAGTCATTTAGAGCATTAACAATAAATTCATTTGCAGTTGGAATAACAATTGGCAATTCTCTTTCAGCACATGAAGCAGCCACTTGAACTGCACTATTAATATCAAAAGTTGACAGCAATGAGGAATAAAATTTTTGAAAAAACGAATCAATCAAATTTGCATTGATTAATACAGTTGGGCCAAAGATTGCATGAAACGGTGCTCTTCCTACATTAAGCCCTAAAAGTTCAATTATAAATGCTCCATAGCATACTGCTAATGTTATTACTAAATTGCATTTAGTAATATAATTGAGTTCTGACAAATACGGCGTTAGTTCTTCCCAAGTTATTGTGCCTTCAATCAATACTAAGCCTTTTTCGTTACCATGAATTGCAAGATGCAAAATTGGCACTACCCCATTGTTTTTGGCCAATTCATTAATGTGATTAAGCACTTTTATTAAATGTAGTCTATCATAGATTTTCTGATACCCCGTTTCTATGCTTGTTCCCTTGCATTGGTTTTCAATAATGCTGTAAAGATTACAAGTCATTTCTGACTCTACTTCAGAAAGCGACTCCAATATGTATATAGAATTAAATGAAAAACTACTCATTGCCATTTTTTTTGACTTTTATGACACCAGTTCGAGCAAGTGCTGTTTCGCTCAACACTGGCTCGAACTGGGTGGGCAAACATCCCTCAAGGAAACACGCCCTTAAACAAAACCCGCTGCGACCTTTCGCAAAGCGGAATAAACCGCTCATAAAATTCTTTCCATCCTGGCTGCCGGGTCAGGCGGCAAAGGCTCGGTTCCAGTTCCGCATAAGTTTCATAGCTCAACTCTAAAACCAGCACGTAGGCATCGCCTGTCAGGTCGGTGAACAAGCGAACGCTCAAGTTGGGGTCGGCTTCGCAGGCAGTGCGGAGATAGTCGCTCCAAAGCTGCAAGGCTTCTTTGCCAGCGCCGAATTTGAGATGGAAAGTGTTGCGCTCGATGAACATAAGTTGCGTTTTTGCCAGTGATGAAATCCGCACAGGACAACTGTGCGAACCCTGCGAAGGTAAAAACCAATTCCCGTTCTTCCTACCTTCCGAAATAATCAGGATTGGCCGATCAAAAACACCACAGGCCGCTTGTCCAGCCCCGTCGGCGGCGACTTCCGCCACTCGGCAATGTTTTTTGTTTGCACAAACTGCGTCGCCAGCGTCAAGTCGGCGGCGATGCAGAACTTGGTGCTGGGCTGCAAGACCTTAATTGCCTGCTCGATGATAGCTTTATTCCGGTAGGGCGTTTCGATGAAAATTTGCGTCTGTTGGTGCTTGTTGGCTAGTTGTTCCAGCCGCTTGAGGTCATCAGCAGGGGACTTGGCGGAGAGGTAGCCGTGGAAGGCGAAGGACTGCCCGTTCATGCCGCTGGCCATCAGCGCCAGCAGGATGGACGACGGGCCGACCAGCGGCACGACCTCCACACCACGGCGGTGCGCCAGTTCCACCAGTTTGGCACCGGGGTCGGCCACGCCGGGGCAGCCCGCCTCGCTCAACACGCCGAGGTCGTGGCCTTCGAGCGCCGGGCGCAGCAGGTTTTCTAGTTCGGCGGCGGGGGTGTGCTCGTTCAGTTCCTCGATTTGGTAGTCAGAGATTGGCTTGGGCGGGTTCGTCGCCTTGATGAAATGGCGGGTCGTCTTCGCCCGCTCGGCCACGAGGTGGGTTAGGCGGTGTAGGATGGCCACGGCATAGGCTGGGATGGTCTCGGCAGCATCTTCGCCGAGGGGACAGGGGATAAGGTAGAGTTTGCCGAGTTTAGTCATTTGTCATTTTGTCTTTGGCAGTCAGGGCAAAGGTAGCCCTGACTGCCAACTGCCCACTGTCCAACTGCCAACTAATTTTCACGCAACGCTATCTTTTTCCAATAAAACTATCTACTTTTGCACGCCTTTTCGGAAAGCACAGCGCTACGAGGGTTGACTTTTGACATAACTTGTTGAAAATCAGCAATTGGGGCGGGTGCGCCGAAATCATTAAATACTTCAAACAGTATGCGAAATTACGAAGTAACTTTCATCGTAGATCCAGTTCTGTCGGGCGATGAAATCAAGGCGACAGCTCAGAAATATGTCAATCAGCTTCAGGAAAGCGGAGCTAGCATTGTACATGTGGACGAGATGGGGTTGCGCCAGTTGGCTTACGAAATCAACAAACGCCACTCCGGGTACTACTACTGCGTCGAATTCCAATCGGAAGCAGCTCAGTACCTCAGCTCGCTTGAACTCAACATGCGCCGTGACGAACGTCTGCTGCGCTTCCTGACCATCGCCCTCGACAAGTACGGCGTAAAGTACAACGCCGACAAGCGTGCGGGCCTCATCGGCAAGACCAAGAAAAAGGTCAAGGCCACCACTGAACTTGGCACTGGCGCCGCTGCACCTGCAGCCGTAGCACCAAAAGCAAAGATTGCGAAGGCACAGCCACCACAACCTGACAACCTGAAGCGTGTTGAGGGCATCGGCCCAAAAATCGCTGAGGTGCTGAAAGCTTCTGGTATTGATTCTTTTGCAAAATTGGCTGCCATGACGCCAGACCAAATCAAGGACCTGCTCAACGCAGCTGGCGACCGTTTCAGTTTCCAAGACCCAACCACTTGGCCTGCACAGGCCGAGCTGGCAGCACAGGGCGAGTGGGACAAGCTGAAAAAATGGCAGGATGAACTGAAGGGTGGCAAAATCGTGATGGTTGATGCTGATGGCGATGCCATTCAAAGCACGCCTGTTGCCGCCACAGCTGCTGTCGCTGCCACTACGGCTGCCGCAGTTGCCGCTAACGGTGAAGAGGAATAATCTTCATTCTCAGCGACGTTCAACACCAAATTTTTTAACAAAAAAATTCAAAAATCATGGCTGCATCAAGAGACGATATCAAGTTTCTCAGCAATCCGAACATCGGCCAACAGCGCAAGAAATACTGCCGCTTTCGCAAGTTCGGTATCAAATATATTGACTACAAAGACAGTGACTTTCTGCTGCAATTCGTCAACGAACAAGGCAAAGTACTTCCACGCCGCATCACCGGCAACTCGTTGAAGTACCAGCGCCGGGTGGCTACCGCCGTTAAGCGTGCACGTCACCTCGCATTTTTACCTTACTTGACCGACTTGCTGAAATAGTTCATTTTGGTGAATGGTGAATGGTGAACGGTGAACGGTGAACGGAACATTAATTTCCAATTTCCATTTTCCAATTTCCAATTTCCAAACCGCCGCTAAACTCGCAGAACAATGGATATTATCCTTCTTAAAAATCTCGATAAAGTTGGCCGCAAGTTCGAAATCGTCAAGGTAAAAGACGGTTATGGCCGCAACTTCCTGATTCCACAGGGCTTGGCCATCGTTGCCAACAAAGTCAACCGCAATAACTTGGAAAGCTTCAAGCGCCAAGAGTCAGCCAAGCTGAACAAGCGCTTGGACGTGTTCAAGGCTATCGCCGACAAGCTGAAAGGCCAAAACTTGACGCTCACTACCAAGGTGGGTACTTCCGGCAAGATTTTCGGCTCTGTTACCAACGTCCAGCTTGCCAACGCACTGCGTGATCAACTGGGCATCGAAGTGGACCGCCGTGACATCCTGCTCCCGGACGACCACATCAAGATGATTGGCAAATACACCGCCGTGCTTGACCTCCACCCAGACGTGGATGCCAAGATTGACTTCGAGGTGATTCCAGACGACCCGGAACTCGCAAAGCACTTTGCAGAGATGGCCGCAGAGGCTGCCCTGGATGCTGCTGCCGAGGCTTCGAGCGACAACCTGTAGTCGTAAATACTTGTTCTAGAATGATAAAAGCCCATCCGCTTCGCAGCGGATGGGCTTTCGTTTTTTCTCGGCAATCCCTTTTTACATCCCAAGCACCGCAGGGTTCATCCCCATGTTGGAGAAGCCGCCATCGTGGTAGAGGTTCTGCATCGTCACCATTTTGCTCAAATCGGAAAACAAGAACACGCAGTAGTCGGCACAAGCCTCGGCACTGGCATTGCCGAGCGGCGACATTTTGTCGGCATAGTTGAAAAACTCAGTGAAGCCCTTCACGCCGCTGCCCGCCGTCGTCATGGTTGGCGATTGGGAAACGGTGTTCACCCGAACCTTGTTCCGAGTGCCAAAGTGGTAGCCGAAGCTGCGGGCAAAGCTCTCCAGCAGCGCCTTTGACTCAGCCATTTCCGAGTAGTCGGGGAATACCCGCTGGGCGGCGATGTAGGTCAGCGCCGTGATGCTGCCCCAGTCCTTCATGGCATCCTGCTTCCACAGCGTCTGCATCACCCGGTGAAAGGAGATGGCACTGATGTCGAAAGTGGTTTTCATGAAGTCGTAGTTGAGGTCGGTGTACTCCTTCTTTTTGCGGACGTTGAGCGACATGCCAATGCTGTGCAGCACGAAGTCGATTTTGCCCCCAAAATGCTCGGTAGCTCCGCTAAAAAGCTTCTCCAAATCTTCCATCGAAGTCGCATCCGCCGGGATGACCGGGGCGTTCAGCTTCTCCGAAAGTGCGTTGATGGCCCCGAAGCGCATGGCCACTGGTGCATTGGTGAGCACCAATTTTGCGCCTTCCTCGCTGCAGCGCTCTGCCACTTTCCAAGCGATGGACTGTTCGTCAAGTGCGCCGAAGATGACGCCGTTTTTTCCTTGTAGTAAGTTGTTTGACATAGTTTAATAGTTATGAGTTATGAGCGATGAACGATGAGTTACGAGGACACTCATAACTCATAACTCATAACTCATAACTCTCAAATCAAAGCGTTCCCCGCAGCTCCTGTTCCCGCTCTATCGCCTCGAAAAGTGCCTTGAAATTGCCCTTGCCGAAGGATTTTGCGCCAGCCCGCTGGATGATTTCGTAGAAAACCGTCGGACGGTCTTCCACAGGTTTGGTGAAGATTTGGAGCAGGTAGCCCTCCTCGTCACGGTCAATCAGGATATTGAGTTTTTTCAGTTCCTG
>CAYTZS010000090.1:0-20456 GCA_964442355.1 uncultured Saprospiraceae bacterium
CAATGTCGGTGACCATCCCGACATTTTGGAAGGCAGGGGCGATTTTTTCGGTTACATCACTGAATTTGCCACCCTCATTTTTCAAAACAAAGCTCCGTGGCGCAGCAGGAAAACGCCCCGGTACCACTCGGCCACCCACGAACAGGTCGAGGTCGCCGTCGCCATCGTAGTCGTGCGCTGCGATGGCTTTTCCACTGGCTGTTTCGTTGGGCAGGGCATTCGCTGCCCGTTCAAAATGGCCTTTTCCATCATTAATGTAGAGGCGGTCTTGGTAGCTGGCGTCGTTTGCGGGCATTTCATTGCCGCCACTCACCACGTAGAGGTCGAGGTCGCCGTCCCCCTCAGCATCAAAAAGCAGGCTGCCAGTGTCTTCATGTTTGGCATCTGCATCGAGGGCGGGCTGGATTTTTTTTTCAAAACGCCCCTTTTGGGCTTGGGTAAAAATGGCCCCCGCCTGTCCTCTTGCTCCACCCACGAAAAAGTCTTCTAGTCCGTCACCGTCCACATCGCCAACTGCCAAGGAGGGGCCCAGATTGGAAAAGCGATGGTGGAGGAGTCGCTCTGCGTTGAAGTCCTCGAAGTCGTTTTCGGAATGCCGAAAGTTGGGTGAAACCATGTCGGCCATTTCCTCAAAATATAGGCTTTCAGCTGCTTTTTTTCGAGGCAAACGGTCAGGGTTCGCTTGAGAAAAATCTACTACAAGTCGCTGATTGATAGCTACTTGTGTGAGGATTTGATGCTTGCCACCAGGCCACTCTACGGCAACTTCGTCCACCTTGGTTTTTCCTCCCAATCCTACTTGGAATATTGGCTCGACAGAACTGTAAAAACCGTGCGTGGGCGTCATCTCAGCGAAAAACACCTCATCTCCAACCCGTACCCAAATCTTCGCACCAGTGCCAGTAGGGTTTTGCGCTGTTCCTTTCAGTTTGATTTGCAGCCAGTTTTGCCCTGATTTATTGGCTGTATTTTCAAAAATGGAGGGTGGGTCTTCCACATTGTGTACCACAAGGTCGAGGTCGCCGTCGTTGTCGAGGTCGGAATAGGCGGCACCGTTGCTCCAAGTGGGTTTTTCGAAGCCCCAAGTGTCGGTCATGTCGTCCATTTGAAGGCCACCCGTATTTCGAAACATGCGGTTTCGCACCTTTTGAGTGGGCATCAGGTTGGAGAAATCTTCCCAGTTTTTGAACCTAGCTTGGCTGATACCACCCGTTCGATTGATGCTGTCGGCGGTGTAGGCGAAAAAGTCAATGTCGTTGAGGTCACGCCTCACGCCATTGGTGATGAACAGGTCTTTCCAGCCGTCGTTGTCGAAGTCGGCAGCGAGGGGTGCCCAGCCCCACTCAGTAGCAAACATGCCGGCGAGGCACCCCACCTCAGCAAAAGCTTGTGGTTGTTGGCTTGACGGCTGTCCGAGGTTCAACTGCATCACATTTCGCATCTGCTGGTCGCCATAACCTTGCCTTCGGAGTTGCTTGTAGCGTTCCAACTGCATGGTTGTCATTTGCTGGTGACGTCGTTCCCAGTTTTCTCCGAGCATATCGAGTGACATGACCTCGCAGTGGCCATCGTTGGTCAAATCAGCGATTTCGATGCCCATCGTGTGGTTGGAGGTGTGCTGAAAATACTCGTGGTTTCGATTGGTGAAGGTTCCGTCACTGTTATTAATGTATAGAAAATCGGGCATGATGAAGTCATTGGCGACGTAGAGGTCGGGGTAGCCGTCGTCGTTGAAATCACTGCTCATCACGCTCAGGCCCCATGCCCGGTTGTGAATGCCGGCTGCTCGGCTC
Organism: uncultured Saprospiraceae bacterium; assembly: GCA_964442355.1. Lineage (GTDB taxonomy): Bacteria > Bacteroidota > Bacteroidia > Chitinophagales > Saprospiraceae > UBA6168. The sequence continues at coordinate 1,794 of CAYTZS010000090.1, forward strand.
ACATCGGTAAAACGCCCACCATCGTTGCGAAGCAATTTGTCGCTCTCGAACTCATCGAGTGGGGGACGCATGGCTGCCCAGGGGGCATTTTGGGTTGGCTGGTAGTCAATATTGTTGATTTGGTTGTAAGTCACTGGGTGGTTGAGTAGGTAGCAATCGAGGTCACCGTCAAGGTCATAGTCGAAGAAATGGGCGTGTTGGGTAGGGGAGAGGTCGTCAAGGCCGTATTTTGAAGCTTCTTCAGAAAATGTATTGTCTTTTTGGTTGATAAACAACAAGTTACGTCGTTCGGGAATAGGTTCAAGAAAGGTTCGGCAAACATAAACATCCATCCAGCCATCGGCATTGATGTCCACGACACTGACGCCAGTTTTTATGCCAATGAACTTTGTGATACCAGATTTTTCAGAAATGTCCTCAAATTTAAGCCCGCCTTTATTGATGAACAGCTTGCAAGGCTGAAGTCTGGACGTGAAGAACAGGTCTTGCAACCCATCGTTGTTCACATCGAGCACGGCCACACCACCGCCATTGAAGATGTTGGGATCCATGGACCAATTGTAGCGATATTCCTCTGGGATGGTTTGGGTGAAATTGACGCCAGTTTGCTCAGGGGAAAGCAGAAGGAACAGTGGCGAACCCTTCTCTTCGTTTTTTGAGTTGCAACCAAATACCAAAACTCCAAAAATTATCAGCCAAATGAAGAAACTGCATTTCGTTTGTACCATATTATTAATGTGGGTTGACAACAAGAATTTAGAACACATCTAAATAAGTAAAGCATTTTTAAAATCTTGTTAAAAAAATGGTTCTGCTTTTATCTTTGCCCCGACTTTAAGGACAAAGTCATGTTTTTGTCAAGTTTTGAAGAAAACAACCTTGCAAAGATGATATATAATCGACTGACTAGCAGTATTTTAGTAATTCTTTTTACATTTTCCCTTTCCTCGTTATTCGCACAAGACCAAGCCGCTGTCGAAGCTGGTAAGGCATTGTTCAAGAACAACTGTGCCTCCTGTCACAACAAGAACATGAAGGACAAGCTCACTGGACCTGCCCTTGGTGGCATTCAGGAGCGCTGGGGGGATGATGCAGCCCTTTACGAGTGGATTCGCAACTCGCAAGGTTTGATAAGCAAGGGCCACCCACGTGCTGTCCAGCTTTTCAATGAGTGGAACAAGGTGGTGATGACCAGCTTTCCCAACCTGAAAGATGAGGACATTGCAAATATCATCGCCTACATCAATTGCACTGCAGCCGCCAATTGCCCAGGAGATGCACCTGCGCCATCCGATGCAGGTGCTACTGCCGCCGGAGGTGGTGCCAAATCGGAGAGCAATACCCTGCTCTACGTTTTCCTTTTCGTCATTTTGGCATTGTTGGCTGTCATTCTCGCAAGGATAATCTCCAACCTGAATCATATCTCAGCGGTCAAAGAATTGGGTGCCGATGCTCCTCCTCGCAAGACGCTGGCAGAAATTCTAACCAGCAAAAGTGTTGTCAGCTTCGCAATTTTTGCAGCAATTCTTTTTGGCGGTTACTTCACCGTTCGCAACGCCATCAATCTCGGTCGCCAACAAGGCTACCAACCGGAGCAACCTATCAAGTTCAGCCACACTACCCACGCAGGTGTACACAAGATTGACTGCCAGTACTGCCACGACGGTGCTCGCAGGAGCAAGCACAGCGTGATACCAGCTGCAAATACTTGTATGAACTGCCACAAAGCCATCAAGGTCGGTTCAACTTACGGAACTGCGGAGATTACCAAGATTTATGCTTCCATTGGTTACGACCCGAAGGGCGACACCTTGATTAAGAATTACGATAAGAAGACAGATAAGGAAATCGAAACCATTTACAAAAGCTGGATTTCTGAAAACTACATTTCGGAAGTAGGTAAAATGGACGCAGAAGGTGAGGCACTCCTTGCTAGTCAATGGGATGGCATCGTTTCATCACTCACCAACAAGGATGCAGGCGATACCAAAATTCAAGGCCCGATTGAGTGGGTTCGCATTCACAACCTGCCAGACCACGTTTATTTCAACCATGCACAACACGTTACGGTAGGCAAAGTCGCCTGCCAGAATTGCCACGGCAAAGTGGAAGAAATGGACGAAGTGAAGCAATACTCACCGCTTTCGATGGGCTGGTGTATCAACTGCCACCGTGAAACTGAGGTGAAATTTGCGGACAACAAATACTACGACAACTACTATGAAATGTACCATAAGGAAATTGATGGTAAAAAGCGTAGCAAAGTGACCGTAGAAGATATAGGTGGTACAGAGTGCCAGAAGTGCCACTATTAAGTGTGGATAGGATTTGAGGGTTTGAAGGTTAAATATACCTCGCCAACCCTCAAGCCCACGAACTCTTAAATTCTCAAATTCTTTTTCGAAATAAAGATGAAAAATCAAAGCAAGAATACGGAAGTCTGGATTGGGGTAGAACATTTAGAGCAAGACCCGATTTTCCTAGAGTCCATGCAGCGGGAGTTCAGTGACGCACCTGCACTGGCGCATGAAGATATTTTGAACGTCGGCTCTTCTCGCCGTGACTTTTTGAAATACCTCGGCTTTAGTGTTGGCGCAGCGACCTTGGCTGCAAGCTGCGATATTCCAGTCAAGCGGGCTATTCCTTATGTTGTAAAACCCGACACGATTGTGCCAGGTGTTGCCACATACTACGCATCTTCCTATGTAAACGGTGGCGACTACTGCCCTGTTTTGGTAAAAACTAGGGAAGGCCGTCCCATCAAGGTTGAGGGCAACGTAATGTCCTCAATTACAAAAGGGGGAACACATGCCCGTGTTCAAGCCAGTGTTCTTAGCTTGTACGATACCCACAGGTACCAGTCACCGATGAAAAACGATGGTGGCAAATGGTCAAAAATGACTTGGGAAGACCTTGACAAAGAAGTTGGTGGCAAACTCGCCACAGGCAGCGTTAAGGTCATTGCCAACACCATCCTCAGCCCAACTGCGAAAAAGGCACTCGGCGAGTTCCTCGCAAAATACCCTGGCTCATCCGTCGTAACTTATGATTCAGTTTCTTCATCGGCCATGTTGCAGGCAAATGAAGCATGTTTCGGCAAAAAGGCTATACCAAATTACATGTTTGACAAAGCCAGCGTAATCGTCAGCTTTGGTGCAGACTTTTTGGGAACATGGATTAGTCCAGTTGAGTATTCCCGTCAATATGCAGATGGTCGCCGAATTAAGGATGTAAAGGCTGCAAAAATGTCCCGCCACATTCAGGTGGAGAGTGGCATGACCTTGACGGGTTCTAACGCCGACCACCGTGTTTTGGTGCGCCCATCTGAAATGGGTGCTGCAATCGCCGCTTTGCACAATGCCATTGCTGCAAAAACTGGTGCTGCTTCCGTTTCTGCTCCGAAAGTAAATGACAAGGCCGCCGCAGCACTCGCTAAAGTTGCTGACCAATTGGTGGCAAATGTCGGTAAGAGCCTCGTGGTTTGTGGCACCAACAATGTTGGTGAGCAGACGTTGGTGAATGCCATCAACAATATGCTCGACAGCTGGGGCAACACCATGACTTTCGCTAATGCTTCGCTTCAACGCCAAGGTGTTGATGCTGAAATTCAAGGATTGGTCAAGGAAATGGCAGCGGGTTCAGTTGGCACAGTGATTATTTGGGGTGCAAACCCAGCATTTGACCTGCCAAATAGTGCGGCATTTGCTGAGGCTTTTGCCAAGGTAAAAACGAAAATCTCCTTCAACGGCACGCCGGACGAAACCACAGTCCTCTGTGATTACATTGCGCCTGCCAACCACTGGTTGGAAAGCTGGGGTGATGCTGAACCAAAGCAAGGTTTTTACAGCCTGATGCAGCCAACGATTGCGCCGATATTCAACACTCGCCAAGCTGAAGAGACATTGCTGCGGTGGGCTGGAAGCCAGAATTTCAATCCAAGCGCAGAGCAGCCCTACTACGAATACCTGAACGCCAACTGGCAAGCCGAAATGTTCCCCCGCCAAAATAGCTACGCGACGTTCCAAGCATTCTGGGATCAAGTGCTGCACGATGGCGTATTCGAAATAACAACAGAGGCATTTCCTGAATTCGGTTGGGGGGGTGACGTGAACGCCGCCGCCGCAAAAATCACCAAACCAGTGAGCGACGGCCTCGAAATCGCATTCTACGAAACGGTGAATATCGGTGGGGGACAACACGCTGACAACCCGTGGTTGCAGGAGATGCCAGACCCGATTACCCGCTGCGTTTGGGGCAACTACCTCCAAATTCCAATCGAATTTGACGGCAATCGCCGCTTCGATGGGGTAGGGCCATTCAAAGGTCTGAACAGCAAAGAAGCTTACAAAGAAGCTGATAAAGTTAATATTACCGTCAATGGCCAAGAGCAAGGCGTCACTTGTGTTCGCCAGTTTGGCCAAAAAACAGACTGTGTGAGCATTGCGCTCGGTTACGGTCGCAAGACCTCCGGCGCTGCTGGCCGCAATATTGGAGTGAATGTTTATCCTTGGATGAGCATTGATGCTGATGGCAATACCCAGTATTTTGCGGTTGTGGACAAGGTTTCTGAGAAGGTTGGAACAGAAGATTTTGTAAGTGTTCAGTATCACCACACGATGGGTGTTACGGGCAAAGCGGAAGGTCACGAAGGCAAAGTGAACGTTGACGAAATCGCTTTGATGACCATTGGAAAGGGCTTCCAAGGCTCACTGGTGGACAGGACTGTAATCCGCCGCTCCAACCTAAGCGAGCTTGGTGAGTTTGTGAAAGAACTCCACCACGAGCGTGAACACTTCGAGCATCTGAATCAGCAGACATTGTATCCATACAATGAATTCGTTGCTGAAAAATATAGCCAAGGTCACCACTGGGGCCTTCACATTGACCTAAACTCTTGCACTGGTTGTGGCGCTTGCCAAGTGGCTTGTCTTTCCGAGAACAACGTACCAGTTGTTGGGAAATATGAAGTGTTCCGTCACCACGAAATGACGTGGTTGCGCATCGACCGTTACTTCTACGGTGATTACGAAAATCCGAACACCGTTTACCAGCCGATGATGTGCCAGCACTGCGACAACGCTCCATGTGAGAACGTTTGCCCAGTATCTGCTACCAACCACAGTTCAGAGGGTTTGAACCAGATGGCTTACAACCGTTGCATCGGTACTCGTTACTGTGCCAACAACTGTCCTTACAAGGTTCGCCGCTTCAACTGGATGGACTACACGACGGCAGACCTTTTCCCAGCAAACGAGTGGGGCCCAGAGCCTTTCGTGCCTTACGATGGCGAAGTTCCATTCTACGGTGACAACCTCACCCGCATGGTACTCAACCCAGATGTAACTGTTCGGGTACGTGGTGTGATGGAAAAGTGCAGCTTCTGTGTACAGCGCATCCAAGAGGGCAAACTCACTGCAAAGCAAGAAGGACGTGCCCTTCGTGATGGTGATGTCAAATCAGCATGCCAAACTGCATGCCCGACTGGTGCCATCGTCTTTGGTGATACCAACGACGAGAACTCTGAAATTGCGAAGCGTTACAAAAACGAGTTGAACTATATCGTACTTGAGGAAGTGAACACCCGGCCATCTGTGCAGTACACTTCCAAAGTGACGAACCGTGACGAAGCGTTGTTGAGCTAAAATTCCTTATTCAAAAAAGTAGCTGACTGAACTTGCTTAAAGAAGTTCAAGAAATTGAAAAAATATGAGCGCAGCAGTATCAAGAATTCGTGAGCCGCTGATTGAGGGTCACAAAAATTACCACCAAATCACGGAAGACCTTTGCGGTCCAACCGAGAAGGCACCTAACCAGATGTGGATGATTGCATTCATCCTATCGGTGATAACCTTTGGGTATGGTGCTTTTTCGCTTTGCTGGACCTTCTACTTCGGTATAGGTGCTTGGAACGCAAACCGTACAATTGGTTGGGCTTATGACATCACCAACTTCGTTTGGTGGATAGGTATCGGCCACGCAGGAACACTGATTTCGGCCATCTTGCTATTGTTTCGCCAGCGTTGGCGGACAGGGGTAAACCGTGCTGCTGAGGCTATGACCATCTTTGCAGTAATGTGCGCCGGTATCTTTCCTGCTACGCACACCGGCCGTCCTTGGTTCGACTTTTTCATGTTTCCTTACCCCAACACAAGGGGCCCGCTTTGGGTGAACTTTAACTCCCCGCTGCTTTGGGACTTGTTTGCTATTTCAACTTATTTCACGGTTTCATTGCTTTTCTGGTACACAGGTCTCGTACCTGACCTTGCTTCGGTACGTGACCGCGCCAAGGGCGTCCGCAAGAAAATGTATGCTTTCATGTCAATGGGCTGGACAGGTAAAGCCAAGCATTGGCAGCGTCACGAGTACTTGTCCTTGATTTTGGCGGGTATTTCCACTCCGCTGGTATTGTCCGTTCACACGATAGTAAGCTTTGACTTTGCCACTTCGGTGATACCGGGTTGGCACACAACCATCTTCCCGCCATACTTCGTTGCTGGTGCAATTTTCTCTGGCTTTGCCATGGTGCAGACTTTGATGGTGATGACCAGAAAATGTTTCAGCTTGGAGGGTTACATCACTACCAACCACATCGAGAGCATGAACAAAGTGATACTCGTGACTGGTACAATGGTAGGTTCAGCGTACCTCATTGAGTTGTTTGTGGCTTGGTATTCGGGTTACGTTTATGAGCAATTTGCTTTTTACAATAGGGTACTTGGCCCATACTATTGGTCATACATTGGCATGATGGGTTGCAACCTTATCTTCCCACAAGTATTCTGGTCAAAGAAAATCCGTAGGAACATCTGGTGGACTTTCTTCATCTCCATCTTCGTAAACATCGGTATGTGGTTCGAGCGCTTCGTCATCATTGCAACGACTTTGGCTCGTGACTACCTCCCATCCAGCTGGAGCTACTACTGGCCAAGCTGGGTTGAAATCGGCATCTACGTGGGTACTTTTGGTCTGTTCTTCACGCTGTACCTTGTGTTCGCAAGGGTTGCACCAGTGGTAGCAGCTGCAGAGGTGAAAGCCATTTTGAAGCAATACGGTGACCAATACATCGGGCCAGATGCAAAACCGCATGAGCATCACCACGACCATGAGGATGAGACGGAAGATGCAAAACATGGTGATGGCCACCATCACTAATTAATTGAAAAACAGACTTTTATAAAAATAAGTTAATTCATGAAAGGTCAACATAAAGAAGTTCTGTTCGGGCTGTACAACGATGAGGTTGTGCTGATGAAAGCCATCACGAAGGCGAAGAAACAGCACTTGGATATTTTGGACGTGTATTCACCGTTCCCCATCCACGGCATGGATACTGTGCTTGATTTGGAGGAATCACGGTTGCACATCGTAGGCTTTGTCTTTGGTTTGACAGGGATGCTTACAGCCCTAATTGGCATATCCTGGATTTTCGGTGGCAGCCTTTTGTTTGAAGGTGATTGGCCGACAATTTTTGGTGGCAAGCCCTACTGGTCGTTGCCTGCCTTCATTCCAATTACCTTCGAGATGACGGTACTTTTCTGTGCAATCGGTATGACCGTCGTTTTCTATCTCATTTGTGGGCTTGGATTTGGTGTTGACAACCCGATTTTGGATGAAAGGATTACCGACGATAAATTTTGCATTGCCTTCCAAACAAATGGGATGGACAACGGATCGGTTGACAATTTGAAAGGCTTTTTCAAAGCCACTGGGGCGGAGGAAATCCACACTAAAACGATTTGAAAATTAACGAAGTAACCGGTTAAATGACATGGCGAAAATTGATAAGCTAGCGCAAGTTGTTTAACCAAAGCATTTTTAAGCTTCATTTTTGAAAATGAAATTAAAGCAACATCTCCTGATAGTTTTGGCAATGAGTTTAGCTATAATCGGCACATACTCCTGCCAACAGCCTGGAAAGAACGCTACAGGTAGCGAGTTCATACCAGATATGGCACACTCCACAGCCTATGATGCCAACGTGCTACAGAACTATGGCTTGAATTCTTTTGACAAGGAAAGCGTGCTTTCACGTCGTGAGCTTTCCCAGCCCAGGCTTCCAGTTGGTGGTACTATTCCGCGTGGGTATGCTGGTTCCGCTTCTTTCAACGGCGTTTTTGCTTCAGCAGAAGATGCAGTTGTGAGTACCATGAACCGCATGAAGGGTGATGGTGGCATTGCCTACACGCCAAATGGTCATGTGAATTACGCCTATCCAGACACGGAAGATGGCCGCACCTTGGCTACGCAGCAAATCAAGTACAACCCTTTTCCTATCACTGATGGAGGTCTTGCTCGTGGAAAAGAGCTGTACAATATCTATTGCGGCATTTGCCATGGTGAAAAAGGAGATGGTGGTGGCTACCTCGTCCGCGACAATGGTGGGAAATACCCCGCTCAGCCTGCTAACTTGATTGACAGTCAGTTTGTTGCGTCATCAAACGGTCGCCTATACCATGCAATCGTGTATGGTCGGAATGCGATGGGAGGCTATTCCGACAAGCTTTCTTTTGAAGAGCGTTGGCAGGTAATACATTATTTGCGTTCATTGCAAGCAGTAGCTAAAAAAGCAAAGTACACTGAAAAGGAGAATTCATTGAATCCTGAGTACGGGCTTCCTGGAGCAAATGTGCCTAAGCCTGCTGTTCCTGTACCGACACCACAAGAAACTCCACCAGCGGAGCAGACAACAACGCACGACGACACAGGCCACTCGACCAAGACCGAGCAGCACTAATTTTTTGATAAGAAATTTAAACAAAACCGCTGGTAACAACCAGTAAAAAATACCTGCAGCATGAAGCAGTTTACGTTTGAATCAAAACAAAAGAACTTTTTGATAGCGATGATGGGGCTTGGTGTGCTTTGCCTCATACTCAGCTATGTATTCGAGCCGGAGCAGATAGCCGCTGGAGGTTTTCATGCACGATTCTGGTCGAACTTTCTGCACAATGCCGTTTTCTTCACGGGCATGGCTTTCATGATAACTTTTGTGATAGCTGCATTTACGATAGCCTATGCAGGTTGGTATGTAATTTTTAAACGGATTTGGGAAGCCTTCTCGCTTTTTCTTGTCCCTGGTCTGGTCATGATGGTTATTCTGGGTGTGGCTGTATATGCCCACTTCAATCACCTCTACCACTGGGCAGATACGGAGGCGGTTGCGAAAGATGAGATACTGCTTGGTAAGTCCTCTTTTTTGAACAAAAACTGGTACCTATTCGGAACGCTTATCATTGTAGGTGGATGGATATTCTTTGCACGTAAATTCCGTCAGCTATCCCTGCAAGAAGACCAGCACGGCCACGAAGTTTCTAACTTCAAATACCACCGGGAACTCAGGAAATTTGCTGCGATCTTCCTTCCAATCGCCGCATTCACAGGACCTGCAATGATTTGGCAATGGGTCATGTCTTTGGATGCACATTGGTACAGCACTTTGTTTGCTTGGTATTCGATGGCTAGTTGGTGGTTGTCAGCATGTTCATTGACCATTATCCTCATCATTTACCTAAAAACAAAAGGTTACTTGGAGCAAGTTACCAAAGAGCACTTGCACGACCTTGGAAAGTTCATGTTTGCTTTTAGCATATTCTGGACTTACTGCTGGTTCTCGCAATACATGCTTATTTGGTACAGCAACGTGGGCGAAGAAACCATTTACTATTACGAGCGCAGAAGCGAATACCCTGTTTTGTTCTATGGTAACTTGGTCATCAACTTCGTATTGCCATTTTTGATTTTGATGCGCAACACAACCAAGCGCCGTTACGGTACTTTGATGTTCACTGCAATCGTCGTTTTCTTTGGTCACTGGTTCGACTTTTTCTACATGATAAAACCAGGTGCCCTCATCAATGCAGAAGAGGCACTTGCGCATGGCGGCGAAGCTGGTCACGAGGCAGCTGGCCATGCAGCAGAGCACACTGCTTCTTTTGTATCTGGATTTACTATCCCTGGCCTAATTGAGCTAGGTGTGTTTATAGGCTTCTTGGGCTTCTTTATTTACTTTGTTTTCAATCAATTGTCGAAGGCACCGCTAATGCCTAAAAACGATCCTTACTTGGAGGAGAGTTTGCACCACGAGGTTCAGCCATACGAATAGTCGAACTTCAAAGCACAGCGGTTATTGTTGCTGTACTAGGAATCAAATTCTTGAAAATTATTAATTCGTTCATAAATGAGTACTGGATTAATTATCATAGGTTGTCTAATTCTAATCGTCATTGTAATCATTCAAATTGGTAAGGTTACTGATTTGGCTGCTAAGATCAGGGGCGAAGAGGCCGTGCAATACGAAACAAATAATCGGAGTGCCAATTTCATGCTACTGTTTCTTATCGGTTTTTTGGTTTTGACGGTTTGGTCAGCTTGGCATTACAAGAACTGGATGCTTGGCTATGGACCACATGAGTCAGCTTCCGCACATGGTACCGCACTTGATGGTGCTTTCAATATTACCTTGTTCTTCACAGGTATCGTTTTTGTTCTGACGCATATTGCCCTGTTCTGGTTCGCTTACAAATACCGTGGGCGTAAGGGGGTAATTGCTGAGTTCATGCCTCATGATACTAAGTTGGAGGTGATTTGGACAGCCATTCCCGCCGTTGTAATGTGCTTTTTGGTGATTCGTGGTTTGGTTGCTTGGAACGAAGTTATGGCAGATGTTGCCGAAGGTGAAGATCACATTGAGATTGAGGCTACAGGTCAACAGTTCCTTTGGCATCTACGTTACCCAGGCCCAGATGGTAAACTTGGTACACGTAATTTCAAGCTCATCAAAGCTGGTGAAAACCCACTGGGTCAAGATTGGATGGACGACAAAAACTTGGACGATATGATGCCTTCCGACATTGTATTGCCTGTTGGTAAAAAAGTCAGGGTTCGCATTACCGCAATGGACGTTTTGCACAACTTTTACCTGCCCCATTTCCGAGTGAAAATGGATGCGGTGCCAGGTATGCCAACCTACTTTATTTTCACTCCGACCAAAACCACGGAGGAGTATCGCCAAGAATTGAGCAAATATCCTGAGTATCAAAAACCATCTGACCCAAATGACCCCAAAAGTCCGCCGCTTTGGAAGACTTTTGAGTACGAGCTTGCTTGCGCTGAACTTTGCGGAAAGGGCCACTTCTCCATGCGGAAATTGGTTAGGATAGTCTCTGAAGAGGAGTACGAGAAATGGTTGAAAGAACAGCAATCTTTTTACCTGACTAGCATCAGAGGTAAGGATTTCGATCCAAGGAAAAATGAAGTGCTCGAAATTGAGGTACGCCAACGTAAACAAGATTTTGATACTGCTGTTGATAAGGCACTTTCAGCAGCTAGTCCAGAGGAGAAAATAATTCAATTGAATTACGTGTACTATACAGCGGGTGCATCTGAATTGGACAATCGCTCAAAGTATGAACTTGACAACTTGGTAGCAGCTCTCAACAAGTATCCAAATATGACGATTGAGGTAGCTAGCCATACCGATAGTGATGGTGACGATGCATCAAATCTCGCCATGTCTCAGTCGAGGTCGAAGGCTGTCGTAGACTATTTGGTTTCAAAACAAGTATCGGCATCAAGGTTGAGGTCAAGGGGGTATGGAGAGACTAAACCAGTTGATACAAACGATACCGAAGAAGGTAAGACCAAAAATCGTAGGACTGAGTTCCTGATTTTAACCCAATAAAGACCGCTAAATTTAAAGACGAAAATTAATCGAAATATGGCTAACGTAACAATCGCCGTTCAAGATCGTGAGGATCAGTTGATTGAAGAAATGGGCTTTGACGACCATTTTCATGAGCACGAGCATGGTGACAAGTTTAAGTCCAACTTCATTACGAAGTATATCTTCAGTATGGATCACAAGATCATTGCTCGTCAGTTCCTTATCACGGGGATGATATGGGCATTGATTGGTGCTGGTATGTCCTTGGTTTTTCGCCTTCAACTTGGCTTCCCTGAAGAGAGCCTTTCATGGTTACGCCCATTACTAGGTAAATGGATTGAGGTGAACCCTGAAACAGGTATCGGCACATTGTCACCAGAGTTTTACTACGCACTTGTGACAATGCACGGTACCATCATCGTTTTCTTCGTGTTGACTGCTGGCCTAAGTGGCACGTTCAGTAACCTGCTGATTCCGTTGCAGGTTGGTGCTAGGGACATGGCCTCGCCATTGCTCAACATGCTTTCATACTGGTTCTTTTTCATGGCCAGTATTGTAATGTTCTATTCACTCTTTCTCAGCACAGGTCCATTTTCGGGTGGTTGGGTAGCTTATCCCCCTTTGAGCGCATTACCACAAGCCTCAGATGGCTCTGGTGCCGGTATGACGCTTTGGCTGATTAGTTTGGTGCTTTTTGTGATTTCGGTTGGTTTAGGTGGTATTAACTATGTCACTACGGTTCTTAACCTTCGCACAAAAGGCATGACCATGTGGCGCATGCCACTGACTATTTGGGCATTTTTCGTGACTGCAATCTTGGGTCTTTTGTCTTTCCCAGTGCTTGTTTCTGGATTCCTGCTCCTTATGTTCGACAGGGGCATGGGTACAAGTTTCTATCTAAGTGAAATTTTCATTGGTGGACAAGCTTTGGATCACGTAGGCGGAAGCCCAGTACTTTACCAGCACTTGTTTTGGTTTTTGGGTCACCCAGAGGTGTATATCATCATACTCCCCGCAATGGGCTTGACATCAGAAGTGTTGTCGGTACACTGCCGCAAGCCGATTTTTGGTTACAAAGCGATGGTGTATTCAATTTTGGCCATTGGATTTTTGTCCTTCATCGTTTGGGCACACCACATGTTCATGTCAGGCATGAATCCTTTTATTGCCAACTTCTTTGTGATTTTCACACTGATAATTGCAGTGCCATCAGCTGTAAAAGTATTCAACTGGATTACGACAATTTATAAATCAAACGTCCGCTACAATGCGGCATCGATGTTTGCTATTGGTTTCGTTTCGATGTTCATATCCGGTGGTTTGACGGGGATATTTCTCGGCAACTCCGCTATTGATATCCAGATGCACGACACCTATTTTGTGGTTGCACACTTCCACATCGTGATGGGTGTAGCGGCTTTCTTTGGCATGTTCGCAGGTGTTTACCATTGGTTCCCTAAGATGTTTGGGCGTTTCATGAACGAGACGCTGGGTAAACTCCACTTCTGGGGCACATTGGTTGGTGCTTATGCCATCTTCTGGCCGATGCACTACCTCGGCATGGCTGGTGTGCCACGGAGGTACTATCGTTTCGACAACTTCGATACATTCTCCCATTTTTCAGAGATGAACCAGTTCATCACCATTGCAGCCATTGTTACTTTCGGTTTTCAAGTGCTGATGTTCGTGAATTTTTTCTACAGCATCTGGAAGGGCAAGAAAGTTACAAGCAAAAACCCTTGGGGCGCTACCACGCTTGAGTGGACTACTCCAATTGAGCCGGGTCACGGCAACTGGCCAGGTAAATTGCCAACTGTAAACCGTTGGGCGTACGACTATGGCAAAAATGGCCAAGAGATGATTTCTCAAGTTGAACCACTTCGTGAGGGCGAGACCGAAGATCATTGATTTTTGACAATAACTTGATTAACAATCACTTGTGGATATTAAAGTAAAAGCAGCCAATGTTTCGCCGGTAAGAATGGTTTCGCAAAAAGTGCGAGACTACGGAGAGTTGGTTAAATTCAAATTGTCTTTGACTGTGGTTTATTCTGCAGTTATGGCCTATTTGATTGCTGCGGAGGGTAGTATTAATTGGCTCTCTGTTGTGATTCTTTCATCGGGTGGTTTTTGTGTTGCGGGTGCGGCGAATGCGCTGAACCAAGTACTCGAAAGAGATTTTGACAAATTGATGAAACGCACAGCCAACCGTCCGCTAGCAGCTGGTAGGATGACAGTGTCAGAGGCAGTATTAGCAGCGGGGATACTCAGCATTTTGGGTATGATGTTGCTGGCGATGTTCAATCCTTGGGCTTCTTTTTTTGGTGTCATTGCATTGTTGAGCTATGCATTTTTGTACACCCCGATGAAGCGCATTTCTCCATCCGCCATTGCAGTTGGTGCATTGCCTGGAGCACTGCCGATGCTAATTGGATGCGTTGCATTTCAAGGTGAATTGACTACGCTTGGCCTGACTTTGTTCTTGCTTCAGTTTTTCTGGCAGTTCCCTCATTTCGGGGCTATCAGTTGGCTAGGGTTTGAGGACTACCAAAAAGCAGGGTTCAAGTTTGTGGTTTCTAAGGATGGTAAGCAAGACCGAACCATTGGACTGCAAGGTGTATTTTATGCACTCTGCTTGATTCCAACTGGCATCGTACCTTACTACACCAATACCACGGGCTTGAGTTCGGCAATTATTGTCAGCATATTGGCCTTGATTTATGCTTGGTTCGGTTGGAACCTATACAAGAAGAACGACCGGAAAGCTGCGGTGCAATTGATGTTTTTCTCATTTTTTTATTTGCCGCTTGCGCTTACTGCGCTTTGGCTAGATAAAGTGTAAAATGGATTTGACAGTACAGGAAAATACAGGCAGAAATAAAATCCACCCACACAAATTTGCTGTTTGGGTAGGATGTGCAGCCATTTTGATGATGTTTGCTTCGTTGACCAGTGCTTACATGGTCAGGCAAGCTGCTGGAAATTGGTTGGAGTTTCAACTGCCCAGTATCTTCATGGTAAGCACCGCTATCATAGTTTTGAGCAGTGTTACCCTACATGCATCTTTCGTAGCCTTTAAGAAAGAAAACGAGATGCGTTACAAGACGCTCCTAATAACCACCTATGTGCTGGCCGTTGCTTTTTTTATTTTCCAGTACAAGGGTTGGGTAGCACTGGCTGCCGAAGGTGTTCCATTCACCTTGAACCCATCGGGTGATTTCGTGTACGTCATCACTTGGTTCCATGCAGCCCACGTAATTGGTGGACTCGCTGCGCTGACTGTTGCACTGATTCATGCGTTTGGCTTGAAATTCAAGGTAACACCCAAGCGCAAAACTCGTTTCGAATTGACATTGACCTACTGGCATTTCGTTGATTTGCTCTGGGTCTATTTGTTCATATTTCTGACTTTGTACCGCTAAGCAATTTATGCTCTGCTTGAAAGATGGCTGAGCTTCGTCAATTTGTTTTCAAATTAAAAATTTAAAGTAACATGGTGGAGGCGATTTGTTACGTGGTGATTTCATAAAATCATGTACAAAAGCCTACCAGCCGGATAAATAACCAACTATTCGACATGGCTTCAGGAACAGCAGTTTTAGAGCATGGCCACGACACCGATGAACAACTGTGGTCGGGTGGAAAGGAACCTTTCAAGGCGAGCTACGGCAAGTTGATGATGTGGTACTTCCTTCTGACGGATGCCTTTACGTTCTCAGGTTTCCTAATCGCATACGGCGCTTTGCGATTCAGTAGCAATACATGGCCCGTGCCTGATTATGTTTTTAGCAAAGTTCCATTTTACCACGGTGACACACCGCTGCCACTCATTTTCGTGACGTTCATGACCTTCGTCCTCATCGCCAGTTCGGTGACGATGGTACGTGCCGTGCAGGAAGGTCACCGGAACAACAAGAGTGGGGTAGTGCTTTGGATGTTCCTCACGATTCTGGGTGGCGCAACATTCCTTGGCTGCCAAGCTTGGGAGTGGACGACCCTGATAAAGGAAGAAGGCGTAACGGTTTTGACTAATCCTTTCTCCATGCACACGGAGGGTGGTCAATATCTTTCTGGCCAAGAACTAGAGGCACAGGGATTCACCAAAGTTGAGCAGGACATTCACGGTGCGAAGTCGACATACTACTTGCCGAAGGGAGCCGAGGACATACTGGAAAACCGCTACTTTGAAAAGGTAACTCACTCTGGTAAATCTGAAGCGGGCAAAGCCTTCGAAAACGGTACACCATATTTGATTACCATCAATCACGGTACACACCAGTACGAGAACGCAGCCTACAAGTCAGCAGGTGGTGAAATTGTTAAAGAAGATTTTGGACCGAAAGCATTCGGTGCATTGTTTTTCTGCATCACTGGTTTCCACGGTTTCCACGTATTCTCTGGAGTTGTCTTCCTTGCTATCGTTATGATAAATGCAGCAAGCGGACTTTATGCCAAACGTAACAACCACTACGAGATGGTAGAGAAAATTGGCCTTTACTGGCACTTCGTGGACTTGGTTTGGGTTTTCGTGTTCTTGGTATTCTACCTCCTTTAATACATTAGTTTCACCATTTTTAATCAACTAGAATTCTAAATTTTCGACGATATGGATGCTCACATGAGTTATGATGAACAGAAAAGATTGGTGGTAAAAGGCCTGAAATTGCTTGGCGCTATTACCATCATCGAGGTGCTTATCGCTTTGATGGCCAAGGGTTACCTAATACCAGGTGTTGAGTTCAAGGGAGCTATGCACTATATCTACATGGTAGCGATGGTAGGATTCAGTTTGTACAAAGCCTATTTCATCGTCTATAATTTCATGCACATGGCGCACGAAGTTCAGGGTCTTCGTTGGAGCGTACTCCTGCCGACACTATTGTTGGTTTGGGCTATTATCGCCTTCTTCCAAGAAGGTGCAGCTTGGGGTGCCAGACGAAACCAGATAGACAAAATGAACAAAGAAGAAGTCAACAAGAAACCAGCAACCGGCTGCTTGGATTACGAAGCGGCAACGGCTCAATACTTGATTTAGAGAATCAAAAAGGCGAGACCAAACGGCTCGCCTTTTTTGTTAGATTTTTTTCAATGGAAAATATTAGTGAAGTAAAACCTGCAAATAAGTTTTGGCGAACAATGATGTTTGCTGTCCTTTTTTTGCTGCCATTGGGGTCAGTGTACTACTTGTTCATGGGCAGAACACACTCCCGCACCGCAGTAGCTGAATTGGAGCAGTTGGGCAAAGTAATTGGGTTCGAACTCAAGAACCAGCAAAACCAACCCGTAAGCCCAGAAAGTCTCCGGGGGAAAGTAACCGTGGTCAATTTTTTGCCCAAGGATTTGGCAAAAGCTAGACCGCTGGCCGATCGAATCTGGAAAGTCCACCAAAGTTTTGATGAAACAGAGGATGTTATTTTCCTTTCGTTCATCGAAGCAGATACAACCACCAAACTGTTGGAAGTGGCCAACAAGCTTGGCATTGAAGACCACCAGCAGTGGTTTTTGTTGGGAACGACCGCCGATGAGTGGCAACGTTTGTCCACCGAGGTTTATCACCTACCCAGCCCTGAAAACGGCGTTGCGATGGCAGATACCAGCCTGAATATCAGGAAGTTGTATGATATTGCCGACAACCAACAAATGGGGCGAATGGTTGAGCATATCGCCAAAGTGATACCAAAACAAAAGCGGCGTTGACCTGTTTCATTGCCAAAAATAGAACTGAAACAATGCAAAAACAACCTGACACGGTACTTGAGAAAAAACTGAACAAACTGGCTTGGGCTACCACAGCCATTGTGTTATTGTTGGTCACTTTCATGCACCGTATCCATTTTGATACTAGCATTGACTTCACATTTTTGCCAGCTGTTTATTCTGCATTGAATGCACTAACGGCAATCATCTTGGTAACTGGCCTTTACTTCATCAAAAATCGGCAACCCGAAAAGCACGAAAAGGCCATGACCATGGCCATGGTTACTTCCCTGCTTTTTCTGCTGGGCTACGTGGTTTACCACATGACCAATGCCGACACCAAATTTTTGGGAGAAGGTTGGATTCGTCCAGTCTATTTTTTCTTATTGATCACGCATATTGTACTCGCTGCCGTTATTTTCCCGTTCATACTTTTCACTTATATTCGAGCTTTCACAGCGCAGTTTGATAGGCATAAGAAGATGGCGAGGTGGGTGTACTGGCTCTGGCTGTATGTGGCGGTGACCGGCCCTGTGCTTTACTTAATGATTAAACCTTACTACAAATAAATTCGGCCATGAAAAGACAAGTTTTCAAAATAGCCTTGTTTGCATGTTTACTCGCATTCTCCGCCCCAACTGTTGTGGCACAATGCCCAATGTGCAAGATTGGCGCAGAGAGCAACCTCAAAAACGGTGGTTCAGCTGGAAATGGTTTGAATACTGGTATCCTCTACATGTTGAGCGCCCCTTACCTGTTGGTGGGTACAATTGGCTTTCTTTGGTACAGGAATCGCAAGAAAGAAAGCGAATTCTCCGATAATTAATTGGAGGGTGGTTGAACTGCCTTTGACCTATCTGAAAGCCAAATCACAAAAAAAACGACAGCGCCGATAATGGCGACTGAACCGAGTGCGCTGAACAACACACCAAATTTGGTGGCTCCGCCAACAGCAAACAGCACGATGGAAAGCACCAACAAAATCAAGCTGGTCAACAAATGACCAGTTGGGAAACCCATCTCAACTGCTTCCCTCCAATGCTTCCATTTTGATTTTACCCCAGCGACTTTTCTGCCAATCCTTTCCCGAAGCGTCAATCGTTTACTTGGCTTTATCTCATTCACCGTTGATACTTGTGTCTTTGTGTTCTCCGCTTTTTGCGGCTTCGAAATGGCCGAGTTGGCAGGTTGGGGGAGTATCGAAAGAAGTAAGAAGATTAAACTGGCAAGCCACAACGAATGCTTCATAAACGTGAGGTTTGGATTAGAACCTTTGTAAAAGGCTGGTTTTCAAAGTTTTATGA
>CAYTZS010000091.1:0-20256 GCA_964442355.1 uncultured Saprospiraceae bacterium
CCCTACCCTGCTGGATGGCCGAAATCAGGCAAACCAACCCCAAGATGAAGCCCGCCGCCAAGATGGCCATGCCTTGCAGCACGGTCATGCTCTCCGTTATCACCCCACTGCTGTTGACGATGAAAAATCCAGCAAACCCGTACAGCCCTTGGGTACCCGGCAATGCGCTCAACAGCATGTAGTTGCCGAAAGCCGCATCGTTTTTCTTCAATGCGCCGATGGTGGCGTTGCCGCCAATCGAAACGCCGATGGCGCTGCCGACGCCTGAAAGACCGACCATTAGGCCGAGGCCGATGTAAGCTAAAATTAATGCGGTGCTCATTTTTTATTATTTTTTGCGATGAATCAAATTTCAAGAAATTAGTTGCCGCTTCTTTTCAAACGGCTTGTACGCCTTTCCTCCCCCGGCAAACCCTGCGTTTTTGTAAAACTCCACGAAGGTCAAACGAAGTGGGTGTACGAACGAACCGAGACAGGCAATGAGCAAATTGGCCGCATGGCCGACCACTAGTAACAGCACGAACAGCACCGGGCCGAGGTACGGAATGCCCAGCATCCGCAGCGAAACGTCGTTGATGACGAAGCCGAGGATGGCCCCCGAAATGCCCAGTGCAAAGAGCCGGATATAGCTCAACAGGTCGCCGAAGAAGCCCGTGATGCCGTAAAGCTCCCACAGCCCCTTGCCCAGCCGCCCGAACAGCCCTGCATCGGGGTCGTTGAAGAGCATCAGGATGGCCACGCCCGCCCAAGCCGTCCAAGTGGAAACTGGTGCCGCCATTTTCAGCACGGCAATATCCACGATGCTGACGAGTAGGATGATCCAGCCGATGGGTTTCAGCGCATATTTTGCCCCAAACTGCTTGGCTTGGTTGGCGGCCTGCAACCCGAGGCCAAACAGTATTTGCACCATACCGAGGACTAGTGCGAAATTGAAGGCTTGCTCGCTGTTGAGCATCACTTTGCGCAGCGAACCGAGCCATTCAAACTGGTCGCCGAGCAGGTTCATGCCGAAGAAAGTCCCCGTCCCCGTACCCAAGATGATGGTCGCCAAGCCGAGCCACTGCACCAGTGTGATGATGGGCCTCACGGCTGGCTTTGCCCGCCGCTTGTAGAAGGTTGCGCCCAGCAGCAGCACAATGCCGTAGCCTGCATCGCCGAGGCAAAAGCCAAAGAACATCATGAAGAACGGTGCAAAAAACGGCGTCAGGTCGAGTTCGGCATAGGAGGGTAGTGCGAAGAGTTTGCCGATTGGTTCAAAGAGGGTAGCGTAGCGGCTGTTTTTGAGTAAAACAGGTGGTTCGTCCTTTGGGCTGGGCTTTTCGGCATGGCAAACGATGTCCATTTTTTCGCAAAAAGCCAACAGCTCCTGCTCTCTTGTTTGTGGTACGAAACCTTCTAGCAACATCACCTTGTCTTCTGCTTCGAGAGCGGTATAGCCCAGCACTTCAGCCAGTTCCTGTTCCTCTTCGATTTCGGCCAGCATTTTTTCCAACGCAGGCAAATGTTGCGATGCGTGGCGGTCAAGCCGTCGGTTGGTTTCATCAACGACAGCTTCTAGTGCGGCCTTTTTTACTTCCAATTCAGGCAGTGAAAACTCGGGGTCGGGCAGCAGTGCCTCGGCATGGATATCCACCACCTCACCTTTTCGGCTGAACACAAGGAAGTAACAGTCTGGCGGTATGGTTTTGATGATTTCCAAGGCGTAACGCTCTTGCCATTCGGGTTTGAATTTTTTTTCAGGGCAAACGAAAAAGTGTAGGTCAATGCCGCCCTCTTTTTCCAACTGAGCCACCACTTTCGGCGAAAAATCGCCCCATGGTTTCATTTGCTCGATTTCCTTATTTAACGTTGCCAGTTCACGGCGGGTGCGCTCCAATTCCTCGTTCAGGTCTAGCACCGATCGGACCACTGCCACACCGAGCATGCCATCCGAGGGTAGTGCGGCTTCTACTTTCACTTTGCGTCTTTTGAGCTGGCTGATGATGTCGCTGACCTCCTTGTGCATCAGTTTGTGGCGTCCTGTGTCCTGTGTTGGTTCGCTAGTTTTTGGCTGCACGTGCAATACCCCCACCTCCCGAATCCCGTTCAGGAACTTGTCGTAGTCCGAATGGTGGACCAGGAAGGCATATTTTTTCATTGGTACTACCATAGCGCCGTTGCAGTTTGTTCTTGCCGATTCTTCAGGATTTTCTGCGCCGATTTGGCCAAGTTTTCCTCATCTTCCATGAAGCGTTTTATCTTCAAAATGGCCGATTCGTAAGCCGGGATTTGGTTCTTTTCGTACAGGTTTACTTTTTGCGTGGCTTTCTTTCTGGCTCTTTCCAGCAGTTGCATCTTGCGGATGGCCACCTGCTTTTCGATGCCGATGTAGGCCAGTTTTTTCAAAATGGCGATGCCATCGTTGAACCAGTGCGGCTGGTTGAAAAGGCTGAATTCTTTCACTTCAAAGTCCACCTCGGTCAGCATAGGTGTACTCACCCCGGCTATTTTCTTCGCCCCCATTTTCACCCCACAAACCTCCACCAACGATGGGTCGAATTCCGCCCAAAGCCTTGCCATGCCTTCATATTCCAACACAAAGCCATGCAGTTCCTCTTCTAACCGCCGGGTTTCTTGCCTAGCTTTTTTCACCTCCGTGCGCAGCGCCGCCTCCTTGTTTTTCAACACTGGAAGCGCCCGCTGGCGGGTCTTCAGTTGCTTGTTCAGCTCCTGAAGCGAGGTTTTGTTGTATTGAAATTTGATGGCCATGCGTTGGTGATTGGTGACTGGTGATTAGTGAATAGTGAATAGTGATTGGGAGAGCCAGTCATTAATCACCAGTCACCAATCACTACTATTTCCAATACTTCTCCACAAACTCCCGTTTCACCGCCACTTCTTCGGGGGTGAAATACCTGCCGAAGAGCGTCCATGCCGTGTCGAGCATTTCCGTCGTGCCGATGTTCACGTCAATGGCGAGGAGCTTGTCGGAGTATTCTTTTGCAAAATCGAGTGTCCGTTTGTCGTATTCCGTCAGGTCAAAGCCGTTTTCCAGCTTGGTGCGGGCATTGGCGGCATCGGCGTAGAGGCGGATGGCGGCGTTCATCACCTGTGGGTGGTCGGCACGGGTTTTTTTGCCGATGACCAACTGCTTTAAGCGAGACAAGCTGCGGAACGGGTCAATGATGACCTTACCGATTTCCGTGTCACGGCGCAGGAATAGCTGCCCTTCGGTGATGTACCCCGTGTTGTCGGGGATGGCGTGTGTGATGTCGCCGCCGGACAGCGTCGTCACGGCAATGATGGTGATGGAGCCGCCGTCGCCGAACTGCACGGCCTTTTCGTAGAGCCTCGCCAAGTCGCTGTACAACGAGCCGGGCATGCTGTCCTTCGACGGTATTTGGTCCATCCGGTTCGAGACAATACTGAGGGCGTCGGCGTAGAGCGTCATGTCGGTCAGCAACACGAGTACTTTTTCCTTTTTGTCAACGGCGAAATACTCGGCAGCGGTGAGGGCCATGTCGGGCACCAGCAGACGCTCCACGGGCGGGTCTTCCGTCGTGTTCACAAAGCTGATGATGCGGTGCAAGGCCCCGGCGTTTTCAAAGATATCCTTGAAAAACAAGTAGTCGTCATTCGTCAAGCCCATGCCGCCGAGGATGATTTTATCGGCTTCGGCCCGCAGGGCCACCATCGCCATCACCTGGTTGAACGGCTGGTCAGGGTCGGCGAAGAAGGGGATTTTTTGCCCGGTCACCAAGCTGTTGTTGAGGTCAATACCAGCTATGCCCGTGGCGATGAGTTCCGATGGTTGTTGCCGCCGCACCGGGTTCACCGACGGGCCGCCGATGTCCCGCTCCTCGCCCTCGATTTTTGGGCCACCGTCAATCGGGTCGCCGTAGGCGTTGAAGAAGCGCCCGGCCAGTTCGTCGCTCACTTTCAGGGTTGGCGGCTTGCCTGCAAAGACGACCTCGGCGTTGGTGCGGATGCCCTCCGTGCCGGAGAACACCTGCAAGGTCACGTTGTCCCCGACGATTTTTACTACCTGTGCCGGGCGGCCATCCACCGTGGCCAGTTCTTCGTAGCCCACGTCGGTCGCCTTCAAGGTGCAGGTCGCCTTGGTGATTTGACCAATCTTGGTGTAAATGCGTTGCAAGGCTTTCGTTTCCATATGAAATATTGTTTAGCTCGGCCTTTTCTTTTTCATTATTCAAAAATCGTCAATCAAAACCATAAACTACGCTTCCACCCCCGTCCGTTCCGCCACCATTTTCTTCAATTCGGCCCGGAACGCCATAAACTGCTCCGACTCGAACTCCGAGTAGTTCATCTGCCGCAGCTTATCTATGATGGTTTTATAAAAAGGCTGCACCTCCTCGAAGCCGTCGAAACTGAGGGGGGTGTCAATGATTTCCAATAGCAAATCCACCATGTACCGCTGGCGCTGGAGCGGGGTACGAGCGTCAATTGCATCGAAGGCATCCTGTTGCAGCAGCACGGCGTCCACGATTTCCGATTTCCAGAAAGTGAGGTGGTAATCCACAGACACGCTGTCGTCGCCGAGGATGTTGATTTGCTCGGCAGCCTCCTTGCCCCGAATCATGATGTTTTTCAAGCGGGTCACGTGGCCAATCCAATCGGGAGAAATGGCCTCGGCCAATGTCTTTTGCAGCTCTGGGTATTCAAGGTACTTGGAGTAGCTGTCAATGGGGTCAATGGCGGGGTAGCGCTTGCTGTCGGCCCGCTGCTGCGAGAGGGCGTAGAAGCAGCGGGTTGCTTTTTTGGTCGCCTCGGTTACGGGTTCCTTGAGGTTGCCGCCAGCAGGCGACACGGTGCCGATGAAGGTGATGGATCCCGTTTCACCATTATTTAATTGGACAAAACCTGCTCGTGCGTAAAAATTGGAGACAATGGCGGGCAAGTCCATCGGGAAGGCGTCGGGGCCAGGGAGTTCCTCCATCCGGTTCGACATTTCCCGGAGGGCCTGCGCCCAGCGGCTGGTCGAGTCGGCGAGCATGAGCACCTTGTGGCCCATCGAGCGGTAGTACTCGGCGATGGTCATGGCCGAATAAACGGAAGCCTCCCGCGCTGCCACGGGCATGTTGGAGGTGTTGGCGATGATGGTCGTGCGCTCCATCAGTTTGCGGCCCGTCCAAGGGTCGTCCAGCTCTGGGAATTCCTTGAAAAGCTCGACCACCTCGTTCGCCCGTTCGCCGCAGGCGGCCATGACCACGATGTCGGCTTCGGCTTGTTTGGAAATGGCTTGCTGCATCACCGTCTTGCCGCTGCCGAACGGGCCGGGGATGAAGCCCGTGCCGCCTTCCACGATGGGGTTCAGCGTGTCAATGATGCGCACACCCGTTTCCAATAATTTGAAAGGGCGGGGCTTGTTTCGGTAGGCTTTGAGGGCCAGCGCTGCACCATCGTCACCACGATTTGCTCGCCGTTTTCATTCAAGAGCATGGCAA
Organism: uncultured Saprospiraceae bacterium; assembly: GCA_964442355.1. Classification (GTDB taxonomy): domain Bacteria; phylum Bacteroidota; class Bacteroidia; order Chitinophagales; family Saprospiraceae; genus UBA6168. The sequence goes on from CAYTZS010000091.1 coordinate 5,448, forward strand.
TTGGCTCGTTGGCGGCATACTGCCCGGCTTCGGCGACGGATTGCACGGTGAACTGCCCCTCCATTTTGAAGGGCACCATGATGCGGTGCGCAATGCTGTTTTCGTCCACCTCGCCGAGCCAGTCGCCAGCGATGACGGGGTCGCCAGGCTTGGCGATGGGCTTGAAGTCCCATTTCTTTTTGACGTTGAGCGTTTCGGTGTACTCGCCCCGTTTCAGGAAGACGCCCGTCATGGTATCGAGGTCGTTGAGCAGGCCGTCGTAGTTGCGGGAGAGCAGGCCGGGGCCGAGGCTCACTTCGAGCATGTGGCCCGAAAATTCGACGAGCGAGCCGGGCCGCAGCCCCCGTGTGCTTTCGAAGACCTGTACGTAGGCCAACCCACCCTGTGCCTTGATGACCTCCGCCATCAGCCGCACGCCGTTGTGTACGATGTAGCAAATTTCGTTTTGAGCAAAAGGCCCTTCCACCTGCACGATGACGAGGTTGGCGATGATGCCGTTTACCTTTCCGGTTGTTCGGTTTTCTTGCTCGTTGCTCATATTTCAAATTCTTTTGAAAACTCAAGGCTAAGCTCCATTGACGCTATTTTTTGCTTGAAAATGACCATCCCCTCCGCAGGCTCGAGCATTGCCCACCGCTCGTAGCTGATGAGCTTCAGCAGGAAGCCGAGGATTTTGTCAATGGTGAAATAGTTGAAGGTATTGAGGTCTTCCACGTAGTCCCATTTAAGTTGGGCGATGGTGCGCTCCCGTTCGAGGATGTTCGGCTGTTCTTCAATTTTAAGCAGTTTTTCGAGGTAGGGGTACTCGTTGGCGAGGCCGAAGTCACGGGCATTGCTCTTGTTGATAGCCGCTGTCACCTCGTTTTGGCCGACGAGTTGGCCGCTGAACGGGAGGCCATGCCTACGGGCGCTGATGGCCGTCAGCAGGTTCTTCAAGTCCCGGTCGAAGGTGAACCACTCGTGCAGGAAGCCCTCGGTCTTCGACAGCACGTACTCGTAGTAGAGCTTCGCCAATTGGTTTTCCCAGGTCATGCTGCTGACGATGGGCGAGCCCTCCCGGTAAGCTACCGCAAACTTGGGCAGGTAATTTGGCAGCCCACCGCCTTGTTCGTCCAGTCCGTGCGCCATTTTTTCTGGCGAGAAATTGCCCATCGCATCCCACGGCTCGTCTTTTTTTTGGAGGAGGTTGAGCAGGTTCAGGTTGTCGAAGCGGAGGAAGAGCATTTCTACCAGGCGGAAGTCGTCGGGGTGAAGGAATTCCTGCATATCTGCCTTAAAGGTGGCCACTTTTAGGTTGACCTTGCCCTGCCCGATGACGATGTCGGGAAGGCCTGCTACGAGGTAGTGGTATTCTCGCTTTTGTCTCATTTGCCCTCGAATAAAAGTTGCATGGTTTTAGGCCGCAGGTACTCCTGGAAGAGGTTGTCGAATTCCTTTTCTGAGAAGGAAACCACGTAGCTGCCGTCGGCGGGCCCAATGCGGAATCCACTGCTGATGCGCTTGCTGAACTGAATTTCAAGCCCGTTTTCCAAAAGTTGCCGTATGGCGGAAGTTAGGTAGTCGTCCACGTTGGCTTGGGCACTTTCCGGCAGAATCAGCGCAAGGTCGGCTTGGCTGTGGCCGTTTTGGCTCCAGTTTCGCACGGCGATTTCGATGATTTCTTTCAGAAAATCTTTGTCATTGATGGCCTTCCCCAGTGGTGTCCCAGTTGTCTGAAAAGTGATGGCATTGGCGATTTCCTGTTTCAGCGCACTGATGACCTGCCGGGCAGAAAGCCGTATTTCGGAATTGACGTTTTCCCGCAATTCGTCCGCTTCCCGTTGGGCTCGCTCCAAGATGTTTAGGGCTTTTTGCTCAGCTTCGGCGACGAGGGCTTCCGCCTTTTCATTTGCGTTTTTCAAGATGATGGCGGCCTCCTCGTTGGCTTTGACGACGCCTTCTTCGTAGATTTTCTTGGTGAGCAACTGGACTTTGTTTTCCATGACGCTATTTATGCTTAGTAGGAGTGATTTTTTGCAAATGATTGATTATCAATATTTTGCTTGCGACTTTTGGCTATGAAATCACGCCTGATATTGCCTTTAGTTTCTGAATTGCCTTGGGTAAAGGTATTGTCTGATGAAAAGGTTGAAACAAGAGAATTGTCACCGAAGGTGGTGATTTTTGCCAATTTTAGGTATCAAAAATAGCCGCAAAGCATAAAAAAACTACGATTGTTCGGATCGGGTTGCTTTACCCCGGAATGGCTTCGCCGTAAGTTTTTTGATGAACGGGTAACTAAAAACCACTACCATAATCAGCGAAACGCCCCAGTAAAACCCCGCTGAAAGTTCCTTTTGGTCGCCAAGCAGCAGCCAAGCGAGGAAGATGCCGTAAACGGGTTCGAGGTTCACGGTGAGGTTGGAGGCGAATGCGGTAAGGCGTTTCATGGCCCGCAAGGCGAGTACCCAGGTGAGGGTGGTGCAGAGCAGCGAGAGCACTAGGAGCAGGGCAAGGTCTTTTGCCGAAGGCAGCAGGGCTGCGTCCGGTTCGGCATGGAAGAAGAACGGCAGCACGGCGCTCAGGAACAGCCAAGCGCTGGACATCTCGATGAGGGTGATGGGCAGTGGCTCTGCGTTGTCAATCCATTTTTTGTTTAGGGTGCTGAACACAGCCGCCAGCAGGCTGGACAGCAGCCCAACCATGATGCCCGTGTGCATCTTCACATCCACGTTTTGTACAATCAGCGCCATGCCCGGTATGATGAGAAACCCTATCAGGATTTCTGACCAGTTCATTTTTTTGCGCAAAATCAGTGGCTCGATGAGGGAGGTGAAGAAGGCGCAAGTAGCCATGCACACCAGCGTGATGCTGGCATTGGAAAGCTTGATGGCACCGTAAAACGTGAGCCAGTGCAGCGCCGTGAGTACGCCCACAAGTGCAAACTGACCGATACTTTTTCGGGGCAAATGTTTGATGTTCAACCTGTTGCGCAACAGAAACAAGACGCTGATGCTGGTGATGAGCACCCGCCACCATACCAGTGACAGCGCTGACAGTTCAATCAGGTCGCCGAGGATGGCCGTGAACCCCCAAAGAAAAACGGCCAGATGAAGCTCGAGGTAGGCCCGGGTTTGGGTCATTTTGGAAATTGGTTGGATTGGTGGGGCATAATTTCAGAAGCGCAAAAGAACAAAAAAAGGTGATGATTGTTGGGTGTGTCTGTTTTGCGGATGAGCCTTGTCGGCACGATGTTCAGCAGGGTTCATTTTTCTTTCACCATTAAAAAAGTACACTAAATGTCGCTCAAAGCAGGAGACAAAGCACCAGATTTCAAACTTTACAATTCCGAGAAGGCCGAGGTTTCACTTAGTGATTACGTTGGCAAAAACCTCGTTATTCTTTTCTTCCCACAATCATTTACGGGCGTTTGCACCAAGGAACTTTGCAGTACCCGTGACGACATTGCCTTCTACCAGGCGCTCAGTACCGACGTGGTGGCAGTTTCGGTGGATTCTGTGTTCACGCTTGGCAAGTTCAAGGAGGAGCAAAAGCTGAACTTCCCGCTTTTGTCCGACTTCAACAAGGAAATGTCAACGGCCTACGACACGATTTACAACGACTGGATACTGGGCATGAAGGGCGTAAGCAAGCGCTCGGCGTTTGTTGTTGATAAAGATGGAATAATTCGCTACGCCGAAGTTTTGGAAAGTGCAGGGGATTTACCGAACTTTGACGCCGTAAAAGCGACATTGCAGGAAATTGGAAATTAAGTGGCCAAGCAACATGTCCTATTTTCCATTTCCCGTTTTCAATTTTCCATTCACAAGCCATGCCTTACAACCCATTTTTTGAGGAAGATATCGACGTATTGATTGAGGAAGAGGTAACCGACGACACAGGCACGGGTGAGTTGTCCCAGCTCATTGTTTACAATGACGAGGTGAACACTTTTGAGTGGGTCATCAAGTGTTTTGAGGAGGTGCTGATGCACTCCAACGAGCAGGCTGAACAATTGTCCCTCATCATTCACACGAAAGGCAAGGCCACGGTGAAGACTGCACCAATGAAGGAGCTGCGGCCCAAGAAAGACGCATTGGTGGAGCGGGGACTTTCAGCGGTCATCGAAGACTAATAACTGATTGTATGATAATGACGGCATGCCGGTAACATTCGGTAGTTCGTCAACCATGAGAATTAGAGATTTTCGTTCTCACGGGCAAAGCGCACAGCCGTCTTTGCCCGTTTTTTTCTCTGCTACATCACGTCGTTCAATAACTCAAAACCTACCCAAATGCCGGTCTTTTGGCTTTCTAGCGAGAACAATTATTTCCCATCGCCTGAATTGGCTTCGTCCGATGGCTTGCTAGCTGTGGGCGGTGACCTCTCCCCAGAACGTTTGCTCACTGCCTACCACTTCGGTATCTTTCCTTGGTTCAACGAGGGCGAACCAATAGCCTGGTGGTCGCCCGACCCCAGAATGGTGCTTTTTCCTTCCGAGCTGAAAGTGTCTAGGAGCATGCGCCCGTATTTCAACCAGCAAAAGTTTCAAGTGACTTTCGACCTGCATTTTGAAGCCGTCATGCGCAATTGCCAGGCACCAAGAGGCAAACATTGGGGCGGCACTTGGATAACGCAAGAAATGCTCGAAGCCTACTGTAAATTACATGAGCTGGGGTTTGCTCACTCCGTGGAAGTCTGGCAGGGCGATGTACTCGTTGGCGGTCTGTATGGGGTGGCCATTGGCAAATGTTTTTACGGCGAAAGCATGTTTGCGACCGTCAGCAATGCGTCGAAGTTTGGGTTTATTCATTTAGTGGAGAAACTGGAATCGCTCGGATTTTGGCTGATTGACTGCCAGCAACAGACCCGTCATTTGGGCAGTTTGGGGGCAAAGGCAATTCCTCGGGCCGATTTTTTAAAGATTTTGGAGAAAAACAGGCAAGAAACTACCCTAAGGGGCAGTTGGGAGCGCTTTTCAGGCCGTCTTTTAGTTTCCAAATAAATGACTGCGAGTGCCGGATGGGCAAAACATATTGACGGTATTTCAATGCGGGGCAGAACATAAAAAATGAGGCTGGGGTTCGTTGCTCGATAGCCTTTGAGAAAGCCCAAAAACAAAGAATTTTACCAAGAAAAAAAGTAAAAACTGCTATTTGAAAACAGGCTGGATTAGCTACCTTTGCACCGTTTTTTAAAAAGGGGGTCGAAATGCCACAAAATATGATTCTGATGCGTCGCTATATTCTTAGTTTCATTTGCCTTCTCTGTCTTTCTGTTGCTGCTTTTTCACAAGAAGAACACCACGAGCAGCCTGCTGGCGAGCAGCACGGCGCAAATGACCACCAAGCTGGGGGCCACGATTCTGGTTGTGGGCCACAAGAGGAACATGGTTTTGACCCAGGTGCAACCGCCTTCCACCACGTCTCTGACCAGAACGTTTACAACATCGGCCCCATACAGCTGCCACTCCCTTGCTTTCTGTACGCTACCGGACAAGGTTGGTCCGTGTTTTCCTCTGGCAAATTCCACCCCGATGCCCACGGTAATGGCCACATGGCCATAAACAAATACGTATTGGTGGAGGGCCTCGTCAGGCGCATTGATGACCCGGCTTTTCCTGATGGCGAGGTGGAAGTTGGCCACCATCCCTACCTAAAAAAAGAGGTTCAGGCAAATGGCAAGGAAAAAGAAATCCCCTACATCTGCTACAATTCCACGCTCTATCCATCAGTAGGCCGTAGTACTGCCGACTTTGGTATGTTTGGCGGCGGCATCAGCTCCTTCTACGATTTTTCGCTCACGAAAAACGTGGTGACCATGTTGCTGGTGTTCTTGTTCCTTGGGCTTGTGTTCAACTCCGTAGCCAAGGCCTACGCCAAGCGTGACGGCATGGCTCCAACAGGTTTGCAGGGCTTTATCGAACCCATCTTCCTTTTCATACAAGACGAAGTGGCCAAGCCGTTCATCGGTGCAAAATGGGACAAGTACTTGCCCTTTTTGCTTTCCATATTCTTCTTCATCCTTGGCCTCAACCTTTTTGGACAAATTCCATTTTTTGGCGGCTCCAACGTGACAGGCAACCTTGCCTTCACAGGTGTGATGGCCATCCTGACCTTCCTTGTGGTGAACCTCAGTGGCAACAAACACTACTGGGAACACGTGCTTTGGATGCCGGGTGTACCTGCTCCGCTGAAAGTGCTCATTCTTTCACCTGTGGAGTTCTTGGGCATCTTCATCAAGCCTTTCACCTTGATGCTCCGTCTTTGTGCCAACATCACGGCAGGGCACATCGTAATCACGATATTCATCAGCCTTATCTTCATATTTGGTAAGGGGCAAATGGCTCCAAGCCTTGGCACTTCTATCGGTTCCACACTGCTGACCATGTTCATGATGGCCATCGAGTTGCTGGTGGCATTCATCCAGGCGTTCGTGTTCACGCTGCTCACTGCCAGCTATATCGGCTCGGCGGTGGAAGAAGGCCACGGCCATGGCCACGAAGAAGAGGGTGCACACCATTAATTATTAATGGTGTAAACAGCTCCAAAACGATGGGGCGACGAGCTTTTGAAATCATTTTTTTAACTATAAAATTCTCAAACCATGACACCAATAGGTATGGGTATCGCCGTAGTCGGCGCAGGTATCGGTATTGGAATGATCGGTTCTAAGGCCATGGAAGCCATCTCTCGCCAACCAGAAGCGGTTGGTGACATCCGTGCTAACATGATCTTGACTGCCGCCCTTGTAGAGGGTGCTGCACTCATCGCCATCATCCTTTCGCTGATTGCATAATCGGCTACGACAAAAAACGGTCGGGCAAGCATTGACGGTTGGTCAATGCGCCCGGCCTTTGTCAATTTCCTTTGTCAATTCATTTAAAAATCAACATACATGTTGTTCCTTATAGAATTCAACGTGATTCAGCCTGATGTAGGGCTTATCTTTTGGTCGGCAGTTATCTTCTTGCTCTTTTGGTTTTTGATGTCCAAAGTGGCATTCAAGCCCATCATTGCAGCCTTGAAAAAGCGAGAATCAGACATTCAAGGCTCGTTGGATGAAGCCAAGCGGGTGCGTCAGGAGATGCAAAACCTCAAGGCTGAGAACGAGGCGTTGTTGGTCCAAGCAAGGGAGGAGCGTGCTCAAATCCTGAAAGAAGCCAAGGATGCCGGCAATCGCATCGTCGAGGAAGCCAAAGTGAAGGCGAAGGAAGAAGCCCAGAAAATCGTGGCCTCTGCCAAGGAACAAATCGAGAACCAGAAAATGGCCGCTATCACAGACCTGAAGAATCAGGTAGGCGCTATTTCCCTCGAAATCGCCGAAAAAGTCATCCGCAAAGAGCTCCGTGGCAATGTCGAGCAGGAGGCTTTCGTGAATGGTTTGGTGAAGGAAATCAAGCTCAACTAGTTATGAGTTATGAGTTATGAGTTATGAGTGGGAATGACCTGCTTGGAACTCATAACTCATAACTTATAACTCATCACTAATCAAGATGAGTGTTCAAAGAATAGCATCGAGGTACGCCAAGTCGCTGATTGACCTTGCCCAAGAACAAGGCAAGCTCGACCGGGTATTGGAGGATGTGCAGTCTTTCAAAGAGGTGTCCAAGAACCGTGACTTTTTGCTGATGCTGAAAAGCCCAGTCGTCAAGGCGGACACCAAAGAAAAGGTGTTCAACCAGCTTTTTGCAAGCAAGTACGATGAAATGACGATGGCATTCTTGCGCATTTTGCTGCGCAAAGGCCGGGAAGCACACTTGGCTGAGATTGCCAACGAGTACATTTTGCAGTACAAAATCATTAAGCATATTTCTACGGTTAAGTTGGTTACTGCCTCACCGTTGAGCGAAGAGGCTGTGAAGACCATCCATGCAAAACTGTTGGCCAGCAATGCCACCGACAACAACGTGGAGTTGGTGACGGAAGTAAACCCAGACCTCATCGGCGGCTTCGTTATTTTGTTTGAGGACAAGCTGTATGACGCCAGCGTAGCTCATAAGCTCGACCTGATGAAAAAAAACTTCAAGGACAACCTTTATATCTCGCAAATAATGGCTTAAAAGAGACATTAGACAGGAGACTTTAGACTTTAGACGGGTAGTCTGGGGGTCTAAAGTCTAAAGTCTAACCTCTAAAATCTCATAAAAATGATTGACGTAAAACCTGACGAAATATCGGCGATACTCAAGCAGCAACTCAGCGGCTTCAGCTCTGCCACCGAACTGGAAGAAGTCGGTACAGTACTCCAAGTAGGTGACGGTATTGCCCGTGTCTATGGCCTGAACAAAGCGCAGGCTGGTGAACTGGTTGAGTTTGAAACCGGCGTACAGGCCGTGGTGCTCAACCTCGAAGAAGACAACGTGGGTGTGGTACTCATGGGGTCTGGCGACAGAATCCGTGAAGGTTCTACCGTGCGTCGCACGGGCCGCATCGCCTCTTTGGAGGTGGGTGAAGAGTTTGTTGGCCGGGTAGTGAACCCACTTGGTCAGCCGATTGACGGCAAAGGCCCAATTGGTGGCAAGAAGTACGAGATGCCACTGGAGCGCAAAGCCCCCGGTGTTATCTACCGCCAGCCGGTGAACGAGCCGCTGCAAACAGGCATCAAAGCCATTGACTCGATGATTCCAATTGGCCGCGGCCAGCGGGAGTTGATCATTGGCGACCGTCAGACTGGCAAGACGGCCATCGCCATTGACACCATCATCAATCAGAAAGAATTTTACGACAGGGGTGAGCCTGTTTTCTGCATCTATGTTGCCGCAGGCCAAAAGTCCTCGACAGTGGCCAACGTGGCCAAGACGCTTGAAGACGCTGGCGCAATGGCCTACACGGTCATCGTTTCTGCTTCGGCTTCCGATCCGGCTCCGCTTATTTTCTACGCCCCCTACGCAGGTGCTTGCATCGGTGAGTACTTCCGTGACACGGGTCGCCCAGCGCTCATCATCTACGACGACCTCTCCAAGCAAGCCGTGGCTTACCGTGAGGTGTCGCTGCTGCTGCGCCGCCCACCAGGACGGGAGGCTTACCCTGGCGACATCTTCTACCTCCACAGCCGTTTGTTGGAGCGTGCCGCCAAGGTCATCAACAACGATGCTATTGCGCAGAGCATGAACGACCTCCCACCAAGCCTCAAGAACGCAGGTATCGTGAAGGGTGGTGGTTCATTGACAGCACTTCCCATCATCGAAACGCAGGCAGGTGACGTATCGGCGTACATCCCGACCAACGTTATCTCCATCACCGATGGCCAGATATTCCTCGAAACCAACTTGTTCAACGCAGGTATCCGTCCGGCCATCAACGTGGGTATCTCCGTGAGCCGGGTAGGTGGTTCGGCACAGATCAAGTCGATGAAGAAAGTGTCTGGTACGCTGAAGATTGACCAAGCGCAGTACCGGGAGTTGGAAGCGTTCTCCAAGTTCGGTTCCGACCTCGATGCTTCTACCGTGGCAGTACTTGAAAAAGGCAAGCGCAACGTGGAAATTCTGAAGCAGCCTCAGTACTCACCAGTATCGGTGGAGAAGCAGGTGGCCATGATTTACCTCGGTACAAAGGGCTTGGTAAAAGACGTGCCAGTGGAGAAGATGAAGGAATTCGAAGAGATTTTCCTCTTGAAATTGGAGCAATTGCACCCAGCAGTCCTCGAAGATTTCCGCAAAGGTGGCCTTGGCAACGAGTCACTGGCCATCGTGGAGAAACTCGCTGGCGAATTGGTGCAGCAGTACAAAAAGTGATGAATTATGAGTGATGAGTAATGAGTGATGGGGTAAAAAACTCATCACTTATTACTCATCGCTCATCACTCTATAGCAATGGCTAACTTAAAAGCAGTTCGGGAACGTATTACCTCTGTGCAGAATACGCAGCAGATTACGAAGGCCATGAAAATGGTGTCGGCTGCCAAATTGCGCAGGGCACAGACGGCGGTGCAGCAGATCCGTCCGTATGCTGACAAGCAGAATGAAATGCTCCGCAACATCCTGTCGAACCTCGGGGGCGAAGCCAACACATCTTTCGGGGTGGAGCGCCCATTGAAGAAGGCTTGCATCGTGGTAGTGACCTCCAACCGTGGCCTTTGCGGTGCGTTCAACACCAACGTCATCAAGGCGGCCATCGCCACCATCGAGGGTAAGTATGCTGACCTGCGCGCGGAGGGAAACCTCACTATTTTACCTATTGGCAAAAAAGGCCACGATGTGTTGCGCAAGCGCTATGCGGATTGCACCATCATCCGTGACTATGTGGAGTTGTTCAGCGACCTCAGCTTCGATAACGTGGCACAGGTTTCTCAGCGCCTCATGGATTCCTTTGAGGCTGGTGAGTACGATTCCGTGACGGTAGCTTATGGCCGCTTCAAAAATGCCGCTACGCAGTTCGCCGAGGCAGAGCAGTGGTTGCCCGTCGTGAAGATGGATGCCGAAGACGACAGCAAAACCAAGGCTGATTACATGTTCGAGCCGGACATGAACAGCCTGCTCAGAACCCTCGTGCCGAGCATCCTCCAGACCACGTTCCAGAAGTACCTTCTCGATACCCATGCCTCCGAGCACGGCGCCCGTATGACGGCGATGGACAAGGCAACGGAGAATGCCAACGAGCTTTTGAAAGATTTGAAATTGACCTACAACAAGGCCCGCCAAGAGGCCATCACTGGCGAAATTCTCGAAATCGTGGGTGGTGCAGCGGCTTTGGAGTCGGCTTAAGCGTTGGCAGTTCGACAGTTGGCAGCCAAGATATTAGCCAGTCGGACTGCTTGTTTTTCAAACAGAAAAGGCTTGTTTGCTCTTGCAACAAGCCTTTTCTAATTTCTTAACTGCCAACTGCCAACTGCCAACTGCCAACTATGTTCTCCCACCTCGCCACCATCCGCCATCATCCTGCCAGCCGAGCCACGGCCTCGTTGTTCGGCTTTTTCGGACTGCTGTTCGGCACATGGGCGGCGTTGATTCCCTACATCAAAGGAAAATTCGAATTGGACGAGGCGGAACTTGGTCTTCTCCTGCTCTGCCTCCCAGCGGGCATCACGCTGATGAATCCCTTTTCTGTGCCCATCTTGCACAAATTGGGAGCGGTTCGCTCAGCCCTTTTTTCGCTCCCAGTATCGGCGGCGCTGTTCATACTGCCATTTGCCATGCCCAATATTTGGCTGGTTGGCGGCTCATTGTTCGTGGCTGGGGCTGCGTTTTCGATGATTAACATGAGCATGAACACCTGTGCCTCACAGTTGGAGCAGCAAGCAGGGCTACGTATCATGTCCACTTGCCACGGTCTTTGGAGCACTGGGGCGATGGTCGGTTCAGCGGTGGCGGGTATGGCTACGGGGTCAGGCCTACATCCGCTTGTGTACGTCGCCCTGGTTTTTCTGGTGGAAATAGTGGCCATTTTGTTGTTCAAAAAGGCGATGATGGGCGTGCCCGACGAACCGCACTCGCCACAGGCTGAAGGCAAAGCGCCCACTGGCTTCCTCTTCCCGAACAAGGCGCTTTGGGTACTGGTGGCCATCAGCCTCTGCACCAATTTGACCGAGGGCACCATGTCCGACTGGTCGGCGGTGTACTTGCGGGAGGTAGTGGGCGCACCGGAGGCGATGGCGGGCTGGGGCTTTGCAGCCTACGCCTTCTTCATGGCTGGCGGTCGCTTCCTCGGCGATGCATTGATTGGACGCTTCGGCAGCAAGCCCGTGTTGCGGGTAGGTGGATTCGTCGCTGCTGCCGGACTGTTGGTATCCGTTTTTTTTCAAAATACGCCTGCCGTGCTGGTCGGTTTCGCAATGGTGGGAGCGGGTGTTTCGCTCGGGGCGCCCATCTTGTACGCAGCGGCGGCCAAAGTGCCGGGCATGGCCAAGGGTGCCGGCCTCGCCACGATGAACACCTTCGCCATGATTGGTTTCCTCGGCGGCCCGGCGTTCATCGGTTTTTTGGCAAAGGGTTTCAGCCTGCCCGTGGCATTTGGCGTAGTAGCGGCGTTTGCGCTGTTTTGGGCGTGGCGGACAGGGAAGATGGGAACCAATTAACGTTGGCAATAGCAAAATCTCACCAACGATTACCTTTGCGAAAAAACTGACCATGTCCTCACTCCGGCTGTTACTATTATTCCTGCTGTTTTTTTCAAAAGCATATTCCCAATCGTGGTTTTACCCAGAACTGAAAAATTTCGGAGCACCTGAGCTTGCGCCTTTCGAATTCGGCGTGGCCAGCGGCGACCCGCTGCCCGATGCGGTGGTCATTTGGACGAAGCTGTACCTAGATAGCGAAAAACCGCAGTTGGTCACGTGGGAGTTAGCTACCGACACCCTCATGCAGAACCTCGTGCAGACAGGTCAGGAGTTCACTTACGGTACGACTGCCTTCACCGTGAAGGTGGATGTGAAAAACCTTGGCCCTGGCACCACCTATTTTTACCGTTTTAAGCATGATGGCAAATTTTCGCCCGTAGGCCGCACAAAAACTGCTTCGCAAAATGCGGAACTACTCCGCTTGGCAGCCGTCAGTTGCGCCGATTATGCGAGCGGCTACTACAACGCTTTTGGCCATATTGCGAAGCGCAACGACCTCGACGCCGTGCTGCACCTCGGCGACTACATCTACGAGTACGGCGTTTGGCGAGGAGGCCGCCGGCGGATGCGCCGCCACCGCTACCGGGAGCAAATACCCGACAAAACTTGCACCGAGCTGCGGGACTACCGCACCCGCTACGGCCAGTACCGCCTCGATGCCCAGCTGCGGGAGTGCCATCGGCTGCACCCGTTCATCGTCATCTGGGATGACCACGAAATAGCGAACAACGTGACGGCTGCTGGTTCGCAAGATGGCCGTACAATAGCCGATTGGGAGGCCCGGAAGGCCGCTGCCAAGCAGGCCTACTTCGAGTGGATGCCCATCAGGGAAAATGCCGAACGGAGCATCGTTCGCAGCTTCTCCTACGGCAACCTGGCGCAGCTCTGGATGCTCGATGGTCGCCTCGAAGGCCGCAGCCCACAGGCGAAAGGCCCTAACGACCCGGCGCTCAATTCCCCTGACCGCCACATGCTTGGCCAACGGCAAACGGACTGGTTGCTGAACGGCATGGCCACCTCGGAGGCCAAGTGGAAAATCGTGGGTAATCAAGTGATTTTCAGCCAGTTGAACGACAGCAAGGTGTTCAACCGGAGGCCCGAAGTGCGCATGGATCGTTGGGACGGCTACCCGACGGAGCGGCAACAGATTTTTGATTTTATCGAAAAAAATGGGCTGAAAAACATCGTCGTGCTGACGGGCGATGTGCATACCTCCTGGGCTTTTGAGCTCACCGCCAACCCTTCCGACCGTGCGCTTTACGACCCGAAAACAGGCAGGGGCGTGGTGGGTGCAGAGTTCGTGACGCCGAGCGTGACCTCGTTCAACTTTGATGACGTGGTGCCCAAAATCATTTCGTGCGAGGCAAAAAGGCGCTTCAAGAAGAAGAAAAATAACCCACACCTGCGCTACTTGGACCTCAACAGACATGGCTACCTGACCCTCACACTGACGCCAGAGCGGGCACAAGCCGACTGGTTTTTTGTGAAACGCAAAGATCGGGTGGACGAACGGGTGAAGCTGAGGGCGAGCCGCCACCTCCTTTTCGATGGCAAGAAAATTGAAAAATAGAGAACGATGAAAAAAATATTTGCACTACTTCCGCTTTGCTGCCTGCTGCTCTGGCAGGCTTGCTCCGATGAAAAAAGTGCCACGACTTCGCCGTTGAATCCCAATGGCGACAGCGAGTTGGCACTGCTCATGCGCCAGATGTTCGACGATGGGATGCGGGTGCGTGAACAGATAAAGAACGGTCAACCTGTGGAAATCCAAGTGGATTTTGAGAAGATTTTGACTGCCAAGGCGACCGACCCTGAGAAGATGCAGCCCGCCGAATACCCGCATTTTGCGGGGTCCTACGTGGAAGCCATGAAGGCACTCCGTGACGCACCCGCCAATGAGGTTCAGGAGCGCTACACGGCGGTGGTAGCCACTTGTATGAACTGCCACGAGAATACTTGCCCAGGCCCAACGGTGCGCATCAAGAAGCTGATTCTGTAAATAAAAGAGCCTCCGGCGGAGGGTCCGGAGGCTCAGTGCTTGAAACCAGGGTTATTTTCTAGTGGTGTTTTTCAACGAATATTTACTTCGAAACTTTTGGGGTGTCCAAGTCTTCATTGCCCAACGTAGTCGGTCGAAGTGTACTTGAATGGCATCCAATAATTTTTTGAACGAGATTGGCGTGTGACCAGTGAAAGCATGGTGTACCAAGTCGCTGACAGCTGGCGCTTAAGCGACCATGCGACTAATTCCAGACTTTAAAATTGGAGACCAAAATCGTGCGGCCGACCGATTTTCAATGGAAAAAGTACTTCGTTCCCACTACAAAAAACATCGGCGCTGTTGAGTGCGACAAAGCTAACAATTTTCACACACCACTCAATTCTTTTCAAAAAAAATTGCAGCCTCGGTGAAAACAGCCAACTCCCCGATTCGAAAATCACCCCTCGAAGCTCCCAAAACTAGATTCGTTTAATCTCCGCTCCCAGCGCATTCAAGCGCTCGTCAATGCGCTCGTAGCCCCGATCTATCTGGTGAATATTGTGTATCACGCTCTTTCCCCGTGCCGAGAGTGCAGCGATGAGCAGCGCCACACCCGCCCTGATGTCGGGCGAAGTCATTTCGATACCCCGGAGTTGAAAGCGGCGGTTCAGGCCAATGACCGTGGCCCTGTGCGGGTCGCAGAGGATGATTTGGGCACCCATGTCAATCAGCTTATCCACGAAGAAGAGGCGGCTCTCGAACATTTTTTGGTGAATTAAGACGCTGCCCTTC
>CAYTZS010000092.1:0-20227 GCA_964442355.1 uncultured Saprospiraceae bacterium
TTATTAACGCTTGGCAGCTGGTCTAGCTTTCTGTGACAAGCCCATTTCCCATGCTCACTTCTGCATTGTGTAGAAAAAATACACCCACTCACGGGCTGAAAAGCGGTTGTAAGTTCTGGTGCCCTTTGTTGCTGCGAAGTCCTTGCTCACTTCGTGAAGGAACTTGGGAGCTAATTTTTTGATGAGTTCTTCCCGGTCGGTAGATGCTGCGCTTAGCGCTTCCACCACGCTATCAGTAATCAGCTCGTCCTTCAGCTGCTTGAAGCCCGAATCGTCCAATTGTTTTTTTAATTGCGCCATGTCTTTGTCCGGCCGAAAGTCGGTGAAAAGGAAATGGCCACCGGGTCGCAACACCCGATTGGCTTCCGCCAAGAATTTCTCCATGTCGGGGTAGCGGTGCGAAGATTCCACATTCAGCACCACATCAAAAGATTGGTCGGGGAAAGGGAGGCACTGTGCATCGCCCTGCACAAAGCGGATGCCCTCCTGGGCATAGTACCCACTGCAAAATTCAATGGCCTTTTTGCTTAGGTCGAGCCCGGTCGCTGACTTCGGGGCGTAGTACCGGGTGACGTAAGAGAGCCCGCCGCCACGTCCGCAGCCTACTTCTAGGATGTCCTTGCCTTTGATGGGGGCGTGCTGTGCCAGGTAGTCGTACAGTTGAGCGGAGTAGCGGTTGCTTTCGTCCTTATCGTCAAGCGTAATTTTGTGGTTGTCTTTGGAGAAACCGTAGTTCATGAAGGTAACCTCGGCCTTTTTGTCTATCGAGCTGATGTACCAGTACCAAGCTCGGAAGAAGAGGTTTTTAACGCTTTCTGTCATTGCTGTTTTTATAATTTTTGTGTGTTGGTGAAAATAGCGCAATGGCCGATTGGGTGCCATGTTTCCATGACCAAGCACCTGTTGGGGCTTTCCCGCAAAAACGATTTTGGTCAGATTAGCCTGCTTTTAAAATGGGTTGTTTGAAGCTTGGGAAAACTGTCGCAGTGTCTTACGGCTTCAAATGTAGGAAAATTATTTTCCCTAGTATTTCCGCTACACAAAATTTGAGGGCAACCTTTTTCATTTTTTTCAAAATGGAGAACCATGCATTGCCGAAGAAAATTACCTACTCCAAAACCACAGCCATCCCGTTCCAGATTGTAGCTTTGCTTGGGGCAAAATTGGGCGGAGGCGATGCCATTGAAAGGTGAAATTCATCGCAAAATCCTCACCACTGGGCGATGCCTGTGAAAAACAATTGCGCCTTCTTCCACTTTCAATTCAACAAATTCAACGAATTATCATGAAGAACTCTCGCCGCAACTTTGTCAAAAAACTAGCTGCTGGGGCCGTGGCGACCGCCATTTTGCCGAAGGTAGCCAACAGCGCCACCACCAAAACAGAAACCCTGCACTGGGAAAAACCCACGGGCCGATTTGGGCCAAACGACAAGATTCGCATCGCTGGCATCGGCATGGGCATCATGGGCTTTGGCAATATCAGCACGGCACTCAAAGTGCCCGGCGTGGAGCTGGTCGGCGTCTGCGACCTCTACGATGGCCACCTGGAGCGGGCCATGGAGGTGTACGGCAAGCATATTTTCACCACCCGCAACTACGAGGAAATACTCGCCCGCCCAGATGTGGACGCCGTTTTCGTCAGCACCCCCGACCACTGGCACGACCACCACGCCATCGCTGGCCTGAACGCTGGCAAGGCGGTATACTGCGAAAAACCGATGGTGCAGCACATCGGCGACGGCAAGGCGGTGATTGATGCACAGCGTAAAACCGGGAAAATACTGCAAGTGGGCAGCCAGCGGGTGAGCTCGCTGGTGATGGCCAAGGCAAAGGAGCTTTACCAATCTGGTGCCATCGGTGAGTTGATTGCTGCTGAGGCATTTGTTGACCGCCAGTCCGCCAACGGGGCATGGCAGTACAGCATCCCGACGGATGCTTCTGAGAAAACGGTGGACTGGAACCGCTTCCTCGGCGATGCGCCCAAGCGCCCTTACGACCCAGTGCGGTTTTTTCGCTGGCGCAATTACCAAGACTACGGCACCGGCGTCGGTGGCGACTTGTTCGTGCACCTGTTCAGCGGCCTGCACCATGTCCTCGACACGCCGGGGCCGGAGCTGATTTTCGCTACGGGCGGCCTTCGCTACTGGAAAGATGGCCGTGACGTACCGGACATCCAAATCGCTTTGATGGACTATCCCAAAACGGCCACCCACCCTGCTTTCAACCTGCAAATGCGGGTAAACCTCATCGCAGGCGATGGGGGCGGCTGGATGAATCGCCTCGTTGGCTCAGAGGGTGTGCTGGAGGTTGGTTGGTCGGATGTGAAGCTGCACCGCAGCCCCGTTGACCCCCAACCCGGTTACGGTGGCTGGGATACCTACAACACCTTCACCGAGGCACAGCAAAAGGACTACGAGCGTTGGTACAAAGAAAAGTACCCGGCACTTCCACCCAAAATCCAAGAGCCCAAAACGCAGCAATGGCTCACGCCGGAGGGCTACGACGAGCGCCTCGACCACCATCGCAACTTCTTCGATTGCATCCGCAACGGCAAGCAACCTGTCGAGGATGCCGTCTTCGGGTTCCGGGCAGCAGCGCCTTCATTGGCAGCCAACATCAGCTATTTTGAAAAGAAACTGGTGAAATGGGATGCGGTGGGGATGAAGGTTGTCGGGTAAATGAGTGAGAAGGTGAGCGGGTGGTATTTATCCGCTCACTTTCTGATTTACCACCAACCTGCGAGTAAACGTCTTGCCTTGGTGCGTCACGCTGACGGTGTAAAGTCCGGGATTCATGGAATCCAGTTCGATGCGGAGTATTCCGTCGTCCACGACGGGTATGGACTGGTGGTACACCTGCTCTGCATTGCCGTTGAAGATGGTGACTTCGACTTCTTTCCCCCTAAATTTTTTCATCAGCAGGTTGATTTGCCGACCTGTGGGGTTGGGGAAAATCTCGAATGCGGGCACTTCCTTGAAGTAGAGGATTTTGCGCTCACTGAATACCTGCTCGCCATCGGCGAGGGTGAACCGGATGCGGTAGAAATTCTCGCCGGGCATGGGGTCGTTGTCCTGTTCTCGTGACATCTCGGTGTCGCCAGCAGCCACGAAATGACGGTCGTAGATGATAATGTCCTGATAATCAACGCCATTCATGGAGCGCTGGACAGCGAAGGCAACCAGATTTTTGTCAAAGGTAGCGGTCCAGTAAAGTTCGGCGGACCAGCCTGTGGACTCAGCGGTGAGGGAAACTACGTGCTGTTGTTCGGTGTGAAATGCGGGATTTCGTCCGTTAACATTCGGTTGGGCCGCTAATAAAAGCAACCCAATGATAGGGTGAAATGTACGTTTCATGGTGACTATAAAATAATTCCTTTTCAGGAAGTAAGGAGTATTCTATCGTGGTAGGACCATAATTGTTTGGCAAATCTAATGAAAATCGTTTAAAAGAGGTTTTTTGATTGAATATTCTGCAAAGTGGTCGGCTTAAACATGCCTACATTTGTAAAAAATCACAGGATATGGAGTTCTTCTTGGCCACTTTGTTTTCCCTGTTTTCCATCGTTGACCCGCCGGGCGCCGTGCCGGTATACATCTCGCTCACCGACGGCATGGAGGCAAAGCACCGCAATCGCATTGCGTTGTTTTCCAGCATTTACTTCCTGCTCATCTTGATTGGGTTCTTTTTGGCGGGTACGTACATCCTCAGCTTTTTTGGCCTCACCATCCACTCCATGCGCATAGCGGGTGGCATGGTGCTGCTCAGCACGGGGTTTAGCCTCATGGGCGGCAATTTTGCGAAGCGCAAGGGCTACAACGAAAACGTGGCTGCCGACGCCAAAAGCCGCTCGGAGATTGCCTTTACACCGATGGCCATGCCGCTACTGTCGGGGCCGGGCAGCATTTCCTACCTCATCACCATGTTTAAGCAGCACCCCGACTGGAGCGAGCGGGTATGGATTCTGGCGGCCATTCTGGCGATGGGCGTTATGGTTTACCTGACGCTGCGGGCTGCGCCGTTGCTCTTCAAAATCTTTGGGCAGGGCGGCCTCAGCGCTATCGCCCGCATCATGGGCTTTCTCGTGGTGGCCATCGGAGTGCAGTTCATCGTGGATGGATTGGTGCACTTGGTGGGAGAAATGAACTAAGTTCGGCAGTTCGACAGTTGGCAGTGTGCAGTAAAGTGCGATGCGGCAGGTCCTTGACTGCAAACTGCCAACTGTCGAACTGTCAACTATCAATTCGGCATCTTAGCTTCCCCTTTCAGGTATTTGTCCAAGAAGGTCAGCACCGCACCGTAGCCTTTGATTTCATTTTCTTTCTTCACAAAACCGTGCCCCTCGTCCGGGAAGATGACGTACTCCACGGGCACATTGTTCTTCTTCACCGCTGCCACGATTTCATCGGATTCCACCTGCAAAACCCGTGGGTCGTTGGCACCTTGCAGCACCATCACGGGGCTTTTTACCTTGTCGGCATGGAAGAGCGGGGAGATGTTGTAGAGTCGCACCGAGTCGGCAGTGGTGGGGTCGCCCATTTCATCGTAGAGCGCTTTTTTGAAGCTCTCCCAATACGGCGGGATGTTTTTCAACGTGCGCAGCCAATTGGTCACGCCGAAGATGTTGACACCAACTTTGAACTCGTCCGGCGTGAAAGTCATGCCTGCCATCGTCATGTAGCCGCCGTAGCTGCCACCGATGATGCCGATTTTGGTGGAGTCCACGTAGTCCTGTGAAGCGAGCCATTTTTTGCCCCAAACACAATCCTTCAAATCCTTGTCGCCGTGGTTGCGGTCGTCCATTTTATGAAAAGTCTTGCCGTAGCCGCTGCTGCCCCTGTTGTTGACGGCCAGCACGGCGTAACCGTGATTGACAAGGAACTGCAACAATGCAAAATACCCCGTCCTCGATTGCCCGCCGGGGCCACCGTGTACCCAAACCAACGCTGGCACTTTTTGGTCGGGGGAGGCAGTGAGCGGCTTGTAGTAAATGGCGGGGATTTCCAGCCCGTCGAAGGACTTGTAGCGAACCACTTGCGCCGTCACAAGGTCGCTGTCGTTGATTTCGGGGTTGAGCGTATTCGTCAGCTTCTTCAGTTCCTTCGTTTCAAAATTGTAGGTGTAGATATTGCTCGGTGCTTTGGAAGTGCCCACCGTCAGGCGCATCCACTTTTCGCTGTTGGAGATGCTCACCGCCAGCACGTCGCCGTCGGGGATGGCAGGGAAAGCCACGGTTTGGCCACTGGCATTGTCAAGGATGGTCAGCGAGTTCTTGCCGTCTTCGTTGATGGCGATGACCCGGTACTTCTCGTTCTCGCTCACATAGCTGTACATCACGTCCCAACTGGTTTCAAAAATGGTTTTGCGCTGGCCGCTAGCCAGGTCGTACTGCACAAGGTAAGCGAACTCCTTGCCCGCATCGGTGGTGTAGAAAAACGACTTGCCATCCTTGCTGAAACCAGAAGCATCGTACTGCCCAAGGGCTGTCGGTTCGGAGATTTCGGTCATTTTCTTTGTGGCAATATCGTACAGGAAAAGCTGGTTCTCGCTAGTAGTATTGGACTTTTGCAGCGCCAGCGTTTTTTCGTCCCATGAGATACCGCTCACGTTCATACCCTCGTCGTTTTGGTACATCATCGTGGCCTTCCAGTCGCCCACGGTCATTTTGTAGAGGTCAAAAAACTGTTCGTTGCGCTTGTTGGAGGTGTAGAACATGGCCTTTTTGTCCAAGCTCCAGCCATAGAAGTTGGCTTTTTCCTTCTCGGCAGGCGTCAGGTCGGTGGCCTTGCCATCCTCGCCAAGCAGGTAGATATGGTCAATCTCGTTGCCGCCTTTGTCGGCAGCGTAGAGCATTTGGTTGGTGCCCGGCACGTAGTCCACGGCAAAGTAGGACTCTACCGCCGAGTTGGTCACCTGCCGCTGCGAGCCATCTGCCACGTTGATTTCGATGAGGTTGTAGATGCCCGACTTATTGCTGTGCGCCAGCAATTTCGTTTCATCGGACGACCAGGCGCCGCCGCCGATTTGCTCGTTCTTGTAAAATTGCTCGATGGTGTACTGCTTGATTTCCTTGGGGGGTGCGGGTTTTTCTTGTTTACAAGAAATGGCCAAGATGGCAAGGGCCAACATGCCTAGTAATTGCTTCTTCATGTGATTGTCCTTTTTGATTGGTGAAAAAAACGGTTAGTGCTGCAAATATTTTGCAACTCAAATATAGACAACGGAAAAACTAGGTAGTTGGAAATTGGACGATGGGTGGCCGTGGGCTTGTTGAATTGGCCGTTATACCCGATGAAACGCACGTAGAGACGCACGTAGAGACGCACGGCCGTGCGTCTCTACATGATACATGCATAAATATCAAGGCTGATGAACCTCCCATTTTTCACTTCGCAATCTCGCATCGTGCCTTCATACACAAAGTCGAGTTTGGCCATCGCCCGCTTGCAGTTCCCGTTTTCCGACTCCACGAAGCCCTCGATGCGGTGCAGCCCCAATTCATGGAACCCAAACCGGCAAATCAGTGGCATGGCCTCCTGCATAATGCCCTGCCCCCAATATTCCGGCAGCAGCCAAAATCCTACCTCTGCCTTCCGGTGCTCTTTCGATAAGTTGTTCAATCCACCCGCCCCATAAAACACTTGGTTGTCGGGGGAGCAGATGGCCCACCAGATGCCCGTGCCGTTTTCCTCTAGGTCGGCGAAGAACGCCATTTGCGCCTTCGTCGCCTCCAAACTGTCGTAGCTGACACCGTAATAGGGGATGATGTCGGGGTGTGAAAGCCCCTTGAACACGTTTTCAAGGTCGTCGGGCTGGAATTGCCGAAGCAGGAGGCGGGGGGTGGTGAGGGTAGGGAAGGATGTGGGCATGTGGGTTCAATTTTTGATGAAAGTAGGGAAACTTGGGAGATTGGGGAAAAGTTCCGGGCGTGGATGGCGCTTGTAAGCCCCAATTTGCTAAAGGCTTACAAGAACTGGTTCTCGTTCATTCGCATTGTGCTGGGAATTCCATCAAAAAAGCTATGTTTGGCCAAGGTTTTCAAACAAATACTATGAAGAAAAGGGAAGGCTACGAATTCTCCTTTAGTGAAGACAAAACCGAATTTCGGTTTGAGAGCGTTGGGCCTAAAGGCATCATAATCAAAATTGTAAGGTTCGGCACAGTCAGGGACAACCTGTGCAACCTTGCCTTTGGGGATTTGGACTCCAACGATTTCGATGATGAAATCATCTCCGATAATGGCGATTTGAGGAAAGTCATCAGCACTTTGGTCAATATTGTCCACTCGTTTGCACAATCCCATCCCACATTCAGGATAGCCATTGTACCTGTTGACAACAAGCGCAAACTGCTGTACAACCGTATTTTCCAACAATTTGAATTTGAAATCTTGGAGCATTTTTCAGTTCAAGGTGTTTTCTTCAACCCACGCACAAAAGAGCCGTTCGACCCTCGAAAAACCTATGACGCTTTTGTTCTTGTCCCTGAGATACCTATCTTTGAAATCCAATAATACACTTTGCCATGACAGCCGCACAGAAGGAATCAATCAAGTTGGGAAGGCCGATGACGGCAGAAGAGGAGAAATCCGTGAAAAAAGCATTTTCGCAGTTGCCATACACCGCCAAATTCAAGAAGAGCTTGGAGTTTACCACGCTGCTGCATTTTGATGAGCTTCGGCTTGCTCATCCTGAGTGGGAACTGACCAAGGTACTCGGCACCATCGTGCAAAACTTGCCGAAGGAAACCCCTCCCGCCCTGCTGCTTGACATGACAAAGTTCATCATTTCGGAATGGGAGAGGAAGGAGGAGTTGGAAAGTGTTGCACTGTGAAATATTTGCAACTTGCAAGGCTCCGGCATTAGCCAATAGCAGGCGCTGCGTCCATTAAAAGTCTGCGCTTGCAAGTTGAGGATTTGCAAGAATTAGATAAATAAATGAGATAACTCATAAATCAGTCATAAAAAATAATTTCCTCTAATTGCCCTTGGCAGAATAAAACGTTGTTTGAAAGAAATTCTTTAAATTCTCTCAATTGTCCTCCAAAAGTCATGCTCCCCTGTTGCAAAGGATTTTTTGAACTTAGAAATATCTTCAGCTTTAAATCTTCACTTATCACTATCACTGAAAATTTTTCAAATAGTTTTAGCATTGATTTCTTCTCCCCATTTTCTATGATAAGAATATCATAAATCTCTGCATGGTGCTTATAATTTGTATATTGTAATTCTGGGAGGTAATCAAGCCTATTTGCAGTTGCGTACCTTTTTAGACTATCTTGGATGTCATCAAGGAAATTAAATTTTTGAATTGCAAATGGAGATTGTTTAGGCTTACGCTTCATTTGTATTTCCATAATTGGCATTTTTTATATTTCTAGTTTATTGCGCACAATTGTATTTCATATTGCGCTTTCATTATTCTGGATTACCGTCATTTAATGACAACAATCCGCCCAAATCTCGTCTTTTTACTGTAAACCCCAGCTAAATAGGCAGATTTTTTTTCAAAACCCCGTTCCCATTTTTCCCGACCTTCGCCTCACAAAATTGCAGCAAAGTCCATGAAAAAACTCATCCTAGTTTTCCTTGCGCTCGCCCCCATATTTGCGCTTGCGCAAACCCCCAACCTCATCACCAAGCTCACCCAACTCCCCGACCCCCAGTTCTTCACCCCCACAGAAAAAGACAAGGACTGGCTCGTACACCCCATAGCTACCCCCACCACCGTGCTGCGGGACGGCGACAAAAGCATCGTGCTCACCAACGGACTGCTGCTCCGCCGCTGGCGTATCGCACCGGACGTGGCCACCACCCACCTCACGCTCCTCACCAACGGCGACAACTACCTGCGTGGCGTGAAGCCCGAAGCCCAGCTCGTGCTGGATGGCGACACCGTGCGCATCGGTGGACTGCTCGGCCAGCCGGAGTACGGCTACCTGCTGCCCGAATGGCTCGACACGCTGCGGGCCGACAGCACGGCGTTTCATTGCGTGGACTTCGAGGTGGGCGACACCAAGCCCCAGCTCGACTGGAAGCAAAAACGCTGGTCGGGCGAGCGCAGCTACCCGCCACGGGGCAAGCGGCTCACGTTCTTTTACCAGCACCCCGCTGAGAAATGGCAGGGCATCACCGTGGCCGTGCATTACGAAATGTACGACGGCATCCCGCTGCTCTGCAAATGGATTTCAGTGAAAACGGAATCCCGCAGCGACCTGAAAATCAATCGTTTCACCTCTGAAATACTGGCCGTGCGAGAGGAGGAAAGCAGCGTGGACCACGGCCCCGGCCTCATGACCCCGAACCTGCTCGTGCAGACCGACTACGCCTTTCACGACATGAGCAGCCGCTTCTCCAACCAGTGCGTGCGCTGGCTGCCCGACCCCGACCACAGCTCGCAGGTGAACTACCAGCGCCTGACGCCGAACCTGCTCACCGTCGGCCCGCCGCTCGGCCCCAGCGTCACCCTCTCTCCCGGCGACGAGTGGGAGAGCTTTCGCACTTGGGAGCTGCCCCACGACTCCCACGACCGGGAGCGGAAGGGCCTCGCCGAGCGCCGCATGTACCGCACCATCGCCCCGTGGGCGACGGAGAACCCCATCTTCATGCACCTCATCAGCACCGACCCAGTGGTGGTACACGCCGCCATTGACCAGTGCGCCGAGGTGGGCTTCGAGATGGTCATCCTCAGCTTCGGCAGCGGCCTGAGCATGGAGGACGTCAGCGATGCCAACATCTTGAAATTCAAGGAATTGGTAAATTATGCGCACTCGAAGGGCATCCAACTCGGCGGCTATTCGCTCTTTTCCAGTCGCCGCATCGACGATGAAAACGATGTGATAAATCCCGCCACCGGGCAAACTGGCGGGGCCATTTTCGGCAATGCGCCCTGCCTTGGCAGCCAGTGGGGCATCCGGTACTTGGCCAACCTGCGCAAGTTCATCCGGGAGACGGGCTTCGATATTCTGGAGCACGACGGGCCGTACCCCGGCGATGTTTGCGCCAGCACCGGCCACCCCGGCCACACCGGGCTGGAAGATTCGCAGTGGGAGCAGTGGGACTCTTCGGTGGAGTTTTACCGATGGCTGCGGGAGTCGGGCGTGTACCTCAACGCCCCCGATTGGTACTTCCTCAACGGCTCGAACAAGACGGGCATCGGCTACCGGGAAGTGAACTGGTCGCTGCCCCGTGACCGCCAAATCATGCTCGGCAGGCAGAACATCTACGACGGCACCTGGACGAAAACGCCCTCAATGGGCTGGACCTTCACGCCCCTCACCGAGTACCACGGCGGCGGCGCAGCGGCCACGTTAGAGCCCCTCGACTCGCACCGGATGGAGTACCGCCAGCACCTCTGGCAGAACTTCGGGAGCGGGGTGCAAAGCTGCTACCGTGGCCCTCGCCTCTTCGACACGGAAGAAACCAAACGGACGGTAAAGGACGCCGTGGATTGGTACAAGAAGTACCGTCAAATCCTGAACAGCGACATCATCCACCTGCGCCGCCCCGACGGGCAGGACTGGGACGGCATCATGCACGTG
This sequence comes from uncultured Saprospiraceae bacterium, assembly GCA_964442355.1. Classification (GTDB taxonomy): domain Bacteria; phylum Bacteroidota; class Bacteroidia; order Chitinophagales; family Saprospiraceae; genus UBA6168. The sequence goes on from CAYTZS010000092.1 coordinate 10,540, forward strand.
AATCCGAGCCTTCGTGAGAAAGGCTTTGCCATGCTCTACAATCCGTTGAAAGAGAAGATTTTACGAAAAGTAAAACTGCCACTCTACTACACGGGCCTGACGGAAACGGCTCAAGTGCGCATCGGTAGCAGTGCTGGCGGCAGCAGCACCGAGGGTGCAGCTGAGGTTTATTTGCTGAACCGCTTTTTTGAGATTGAGGTGGAAGTGGAGATTCCGGCAGGCGGGTATGTTTGGGTGGTGGTGGAGTAAATTCTTAACGTGAGATATAGTAATAAGTGCTTGATAGTCAAGTCCGTAGGACTTATAGCTTTGTGGAAATGCCCTAAAATGCCCATCGGCGTTCCATTAGGGTTGAGCATTAATTAGGAATAATCGCCCCATGGGGGCGACATCTTTGTAACACTTGAAATTAACCTGACCCTCCGTTCCATCGGAACGGTATCCCATACAAGTAGATACCGTTCCGATGGAACGGAGGCCGGAACGGTTTGATAATTTCTACAAAGATGCCTCTCCGATGGAGCGCTTTTAAATTGCCGTACCGCATTATTTTTTAAAAAAAGATGGATTTCAAAAAACCGTTCGTCGCCTCATGGTCGTAAGTACCCATGAGCGAATGAAAAATAACTACACTCACCCTATTGCAAAGTGTAGAGCAGTTTTAAACAAGTCAATTCAACCGAAACCTGCTGTCGGTTAGGAGAAAACAATTGGTTTTAGAGGGGTAATCAAAGCAATGGAGCCAAGCTCCAGTGGCAGCGCTTTGCCCTTTTCCCCCAATTGTTCGAAAGAACCACAGGCTATTTTTTAAATCAAAATCCAATTCCACATGAGATTATCAAGTACTCCACATTCAATGGGCGAAAACCGACGCCCGTTTTTGTTCCAAAAACTGATGCTGGCCTGCCTGTTGATGCTCGGCTGCATCGCCGAATCAAGTGCCCAATTGGTGTATGCCCTGTCGGGCAATGCGCTGACCTCGTTCAACGTATCCTCCCCAACCACCGTGCTGAGCACGGTCACGGTGACGGGGGTGTCGGCTGGTCAAAGCGTCGAGGGCATCGACTTCCGTCCCAACACGGGCGAGCTGTATGCCATTGGCTACAACCAAACCACCGGTGAGGCCCGGCTCTACACCCTCAACCTGACCACCGGTGAGGCCACGGCCATCGGTGCAGCGCCAGTGATGCTGCAACCGAACATGGGCGAGGTCAACTTTGATTTCAACCCCACCGTTGACCGCATCCGGGTGACGGGCAGCAATGGCGCAAACTACCGCTTGCATCCGGTCACGGGCGTCATCGCTGCCCTTGACGGCCCGCTGGCCTATGCAATGGGCGACGTGAACTTTGGTGCAGCTCCTGTCATCGCCGCAGGCGCCTACACCAACAGCTACATCGGTACCACCACCACCACACTTTTCAACTACGACGCTGCGCTCAACGTCCTCACGAGCCAAAACCCACCGAACAACGGCACGCAAAACACCATCGGCACGACAGGCATTATCGTTGATGCCGTCAACCCCGTGGTGGACATGGACATCTTTTTCAACGCCGCCACACAGACCAACACGGCGCTACTTTGTGCGGCCACGGGCTTCCCGTCGCTCACCAATTTTTACACCGTTGACTTGACGACTGGCAATACCACTGCGCTCCTGCCTGTTGGCATCCCCGTTCAAGTTGATGATATCGCCGTATTCATTGACCGCAGCATTCCGACGTTGGCTGGGCAGTTGGTTTATGCGCTCACTGGCAACAACAACCTCATCAGCTTCGACTCCGACCTGCCGAGCTTTGTCCGTAGCATCACCGCCACGAGTGGTGTTTTCGCTTCGCAGCCACTGGTCGGTCTCGACTTCCGGCCCGCCACTGGCCAGCTCTACGGCATTGGCTACAACAACACCTCCGGCATGGCCCGGCTCTACACCCTCAACCTGATGACTGGTGCCGCCACAACCATCGGCATGGACTCCGTGATGTTGGCGCCGGGCTTGGGCGCTGTCACTTTTGATTTCAACCCCACCGTTGACCGCATCCGGGTGATGGGCAGCAACGGCCTGAACTTCAGAATGCATCCTGAAACTGGAGCGGTCGTAGCCATTGACGGCACATTGAATTACGCAGCAGGCGACCCTAACTTGGGTGCAACGCCGTTCATTGGAGCAGGTGCCTACATCAACAGCTTCATGGGCTCGACGGCTACCACGCTGTACGATTACGACTACGCCCTCAATATTTTGGCTTCGCAAATACCGCCCAACAACGGTACGCTGAACACCATCGGCGCATCGGGCATCACCGTCAATGCGACCTCCCCGACGATTGACATGGATATTTTTTACGAGTACACCGATGCCAGCAACGCTGCCTACTTGAGTGCCAACACCGGAATGGGCATGAACGACGGTTTTTACGAATTGAATCTAACCACGGGCGCTGCCACACTGGTAGGCAGCATTGGATTTGGCATTCCGGTGAGGAGCATCGCCGTGGTGCTGGACACGCCGCCGCCAGTTTCGACCTTCACCGCACACCTCAGCGGCCACAGCCAAAACTTCCCCGTGGCGACCGCTGGCACAGGCGACATCACGGCCACGCTCACGGGCAACGAGCTCGTGGTCACGGGCAGCTACTCCGGCATGACGGGGCTGATTGACCTCAACATTGCTGGCGGGGCGCATATCCACGTGGGTTATGCTGGTCAAAACGGCGGGATTCAATTGGAACTGGTGCCAACACCCGGCACTGACCTTTCCGGCGGCATGTTCTTGGCGGCACTCAATACGTTTACCCTCACACAAACGCAAATTGACCTCCTGAACAACCGCCAACTCTACGTCAACATCCACACCACCGTTTACCCATCCGGGGAAATCAGGGGGCAATTGTTGCCGGAAGCCGATGCCTATTTCTCGACGAATATGTTCGGCAGCAACGAAGTACCCTCGATTTTCTCCAACAGCAGTGGCTCTCTGGCGCTCGAATTGCACGGTGACACGCTCGTCGTGTCCGGCTCATTCGACAACCTAGATGGCAAATTCAACCCCAACATTGCCGGCGGCGCACACCTGCACTTCGGCCTTGCTGGCCAGAACGGCGGCATCGCCCTGGGACTAAACACGACCGTGGACAATGACCTGTACGGCGGCTTTTTTGCGCCAGCAGAAAATACTTTTGTACTGTCGGCTGACCAGCTGGCAGCGCTCCAAGCACACCAACTTTACGCCAACATCCACACCTCGGTCAGCAACAGTGGCGAGCTTCGTGGGCAAGTGGTGGGCATGGCCGATGCGGTGTTCCGTGCACATCTTTCTGGTGCAAACGAGTATCCTTTCGTGACTTCGCTCGCCAACGGACAGGTGATTGCAGCGCTGCAAGGCAACACGCTGACGGTGTCTGGCCGGTTCAACAATTTGGAGAGCAATGCTACTGCTGCACACATTCACGTGGGCAGGGCAGGGCAGAGCGGCGGTGTTGCACTTGGGTTGACCTACGTGCTCGATGCCGATGCAAGGGGCGGTGTTTTCCAAATTGCCAACAACACGTTTACCCTCACTGCCGACCAAGTTGAGGCATTCTTGAACCGTCAATTTTATGTGAATATCCACTCCGTGAGCAACCCTTCCGGCGAAATCCGGGGGCAGTTGTTGCTGGAAAGCCAAGCCTTTTTCACGGCTTACCTTACGGGCAGCCAGTCCGTGCCAGATGTGAGCAGTGGCGGCCACGGCGCAGTTGCAGCAGAAGTTTCGGGTACCAGACTAACGCTGAGTGGTTCTTTCGATGCGTTGGGCAGCGGCGTTGACCTGAGCATCGTGGACGGCACGCACCTGCACGCAGGCCTGCCGGGCCTATCGGGTGAAGTGTTCTTCCCGCTGGCGGCTTCCCTCGATGCTGACCTAGAAGGTGGCGTTTACGAGCCATCGCTCAACACGTTTACCCTCACCAGTGAGCAGCTTGAAATGCTGTATGCAAGGGCGACCTACATCAATATTCATACCCTTGAAAATCCAAACGGTGAAATTCGTGGCAACCTGTTGGCAGAGGCCAGCGCCTACTTCTTTTCACCGCTGGGCGGTGCAAGCCAGACGCCAGCCGAAAACGTGCCAGCCAGTGGTATGATGGTGCTGGAAGTGAGGGGCAACATGGCCACGGCGGTCGGTTCGTTCAGTGCCCTCGGCACCGATTTCGACCCGAACTTCCTCGGCGGGGCGCACTTCCACGGTGGCTACGCAGGCAGCAACGGCAACGTATTGGCGGAGTTGGAGGCATCTTTTTCAGTTGACTTTATGAACGGTGTTTTTGAAGCGCAGTACAATGCCTTCGAGATGAGCGCTGGCTTCCTCGATTCGCTGCGCTTGCGCCAGGTTTACACGAACATCCACACGCTAGGCGTACAAGCTGGCGAAGTTCGTGGACAATTGATGCCGTTGGCTGGTTCTTATTTCCACTCGACTTTGATGGGCCTTAACGAGGCAAGCCCGGTTTTGTCCAACGGTCTTGGCGGTCTGAAACTGGAACTCAACGGCGAAGTGCTGACCTTGACAGGTAGCTTCTCTGACCTCGACGGTCAGTTTGACGTGAACGTAGCGGGCGGTTCGCACATCCACATCGGCGAGCCGGGCAACAGCGGCGGCATCGTGCTGGAACTGGAAGCCACGGTGGAAACTGGACTTCAGGGTGGTTTTTATGCTGCCGAAGACAACCAATTCACCCTGACAGCCGACCAGGTTGCGTCGCTCCGCAATGGGGAATTTTACGCCAACATCCACACCAGTGCTGAAGCTGGCGGCGAAATTCGGGGACAGATTTTGCCAGAAGTCAACTACTTCCCCAGCAATAGCAACTTGACTTTGCCCTTGCCTGGCGCAATCGTCAATGTTGAGGGGCTGCCTACCGAATTGCTGACCATCAACTGGTTGCCTGCCACCGACCCCGACGGCGACAACGTGGTGTACATCTGGCAGGTGGCTACCGATGTGGATTTCTCCAACGTCGTTTACATGCAAGGCGCTGGCGAAAACCTGCTAACCTCCATTACTTACGGTGAAATTGATGCGCTGCTGGCTGCAAATGGCGTAGCCATCGGTGCCTCGGTGACGCTCTACCACCGCATCGTGGTGACGGACGGCTCGAACGCCACACCGGGACAGCCGAATGATGCACAGTTTGTCCGGGGCAATTTGGTGTCCAGCACGGGAGAAGTGCTGGCCGACTTGTTCGACCTGCGAGTGATGCCCAACATCACCGATGGTCAGCCCGTGGTGCTGCAAATCAATGCGCAACAGGCTACGGATGCCCAAATGACATTGGTGAACTGTGTTGGCCAAGTGATAGCGGCACAACAGCTGTCCATTGGAACTGGAGTTCAGGACTATCCATTGAATGTGCCGAAAGTACCTGGCACCTACTTTATCACGGTAAAAACGGAGGAAGGTACGTTACCGGCTCAAAGAATTATGGTGATAAGATAGTGTGGAGACATTTCATTTTTAGAAATGACTGTGGGGGCAGCGGTGAGAGCCGCTGCCCTGTTTAAATCCCAAAAAAAAGACCTCGGTGCTGTTCGCAACACCGGGGTCTTTTTCTTGGAGAAAAGCCATTTTATTCACAACCCATGTCTCGACGAGACTGCGGGTCGTTGTTCGGGAAACAGTTGCCAGACATGACGGCACTCGGTGCGTAGCGTTCGATGTTGGCATCGTAGAGGCCGTTTTCGAGGAACTCCGTGAGGTCGTCCACCTCGTCGGGCGTGAGGCCGAGCGGACGGAACTTGCTGGAAATTTGACTCAGCGGAACCATTGGGTTTTCTGGTACCCCGGCGTTAAAGTACTCAACCACTTGGCGGAGCGATGTCTTGCTGGAGCCGTGGAAGTAGAACCCAAAGTGCTTCAGGTTATACAGCTGCGGCACTTTGTACTTGAACATGTCTTGTTGCTTGCCAGTGAAGCCGCCACGGCCAAAGTTGCGCTTGTCGTTGATGTTCGTTGCGAAAACATTGTACGGGCTTTGGAACAGGTTGTTGACGCCGACGGCCTCGTACCGCATGTTGTTGAGTGATGGGCTGTTGTGGCAATTGTTGCAGCCAGCTTTCGTGAAAAACAAGAGGGCACCCCGCTTTTGCTGCTCCGTCATGGCCGACTCATCGCCCTTCAGCCAGCGCTGAAATGGTGCTTGATTCGTCAAAATGGTACGGAAGTAAGCTGCGATGGCAAACGCACCCGTTTTCAGCGAGTAACGCTCGCTCTCCGGGATGTCTGGGAATGCCTCGTCAAACATAGCGGTGTAGCCGAGTGAGTCGGTCACATCCTTGTTGATGACCTGGCGGTGAACGACGAGCGCCCGCTGGTTGTTGGCCTCCAAGCCCTCGAAGCCTTTGTGATTGATGGCAGTGAGGGTATCTTGGTTCCATGCGTCTTCCGTGCCTACGTTGGTGCCGAATGAGCCGAAACTGCCCGCCCAGAGTGCGTTGGTGACGTAGGTCAGGTTGATGGTCGGGAGCGGACGGGCACCCTGGGCATCTACTTCTGAACCGTCGTATTCGTTGTTCTTTACCCTTGCCTCGCCGTGGTCGCCAAAGCCAACAGCGCCGTCAGCAATGCCCTGAAAGCGGCCTGCCGTGAACGACATGGATGGCACGTGGCAGCTGCTGCATGAATAAGTTGACTTGGAAACTGGGTATTTAGGATCCAACGCAATACCCGTTTCGAAGAAGAGCATCCGGCCGAGTTCCACCTTGGCGGCGGTCACCGGGTTCTTTTCGTCTTGGTTGGGCAGGTTGGCAAAGTCGGTGCTTTCCGGCATGATGTAGCTGTCCTTGGTGCCGAAGGGGGAGGCATAATCGAGGGCATCGGTCAGTTGTTTGTCAAGCTCAATGGTGACCTTGTCTTTTTTGCAGGAAACAAAAACAACTGTACCTACTACCAAAAGGAGTATCGAGATTTTTTTCATGAGATTATAAAATGTAAAAACAATTATCAACAAAGCAATAAGAAATTCCAATCAAGGAATCGTGCGACAGCACATGCAGATGAGTGAATGCCTAGCGTAAAAAACAGGCCAAAAATAGATTTTTTACTTTCTTTTTACAAATGACAAAAATCAACTAGTCTTTTTTGATAGCCTAGAATTTTTCGACTAGGCAGGGTAACTATTTGAAAATGAGCTATTTAGATTCGATTTAACATCAACTAAGCAATATTTAAACAGGATTTCTAAGATGATTCTAAGTTCTTGGGCAGCCAATTATTGCAGCATTTTTTCTCACACTGTCCTTCCTATTTGTATCCGGTGCTGCTGGTTGACTGCATTACATCCGCTCCGGCATCTCAATTCCCAGCAGCCCCATGCCCGTTTTCAGCACGTTGGCCACAGCAGCACAGAGTTGCAAACGGAACACTTTGGACTCCTCCGTTTCCGCTTTCAAGATGCTCAGGTCGGTGAAAAAACGGTGGAACGCCTTCGCCAAGTCGTAGCAGTAGTTGGCTACTTCCGAGGGGTCGTAGTTGGCGGCTGCTGTCTCCACCGTGGCGGGGAATCGGTAAAGTTGTGCGATGAGTTCCCTTTCCTGCGGTTCGATGGATGCTGTTTGGTTGGTGATTGCTACTGTTCCAAGACCCAAATCGGCAGCTTTTCTGAGGACGGATTTTATCCTAACATAAGCGTATTGGATATGCGGACCCGTCTGCCCCTGCAAATCCACGCTCTCCTTCGGGTCGAAGACCATCCGCTTCTGTGGGCCAACCTTGATGATGTGGAACTTGAGCGCCGCAAGCCCGATTTTCCGCAAAATGTCTTCTTGCTCAGCTTTCTGCAATTCGGCGATTTCGCCCCGCTCCTTCGAGGCTTCCCGTGCCTCGGCGATGACCTCGACGATGAGGTCGTCAGCATCCACAACGGTGCCTTCCCGGCTCTTCATTTTTCCGGTCGGTAGGTCCACCATGCCATAGCTAAGGTGGTGGAGACCAGCGGCGTAGGGCTCACCTAGCCGTTTCAGCAGCTCGAAAAGCACTTGGAAATGGTAGTTCTGCTCATCGGCCACCACGTACACCACCTTGTCCGCCCCGAAGTCGTGGTAGCGCATCTGCGCCGTGCCGAGGTCCTGGGTGATGTACACCGAAGTGCCATCGCTGCGCATCACCACCTTGTGGTCGAGCTTGGCGTCGGTGAGGTCGGCCCACACGCTGCCGTCGTCTTTTTTGTAAAAAACGCCGGAGGCAAGGCCCTGCTCCACGATGTCCTTGCCGAGCAGGTAGGTTTCGCTTTCGTAATAAAATTTGTCGAAGCTGACGCCAAGTGCCTGGTAAGTAGCTCCGAAGCCATTGTAAACCCACTGGTTCATTTGCTGCCAGAGCGTCTTGGTGTCTGGGTCGTTGGCTTCCCAACGGAGCAGCATTTCACGGGCTTCCCGGCCTAGTGCGCTGTGCTCGTTGAAGTACGTATTTTTAAAATCTTTGAAAAACTGCTCGTCGGACTGGTCGGCCTTGCGCTTTTCTACCAAAACCTGTTGCCCGGCGGCACTCGCTTGCCAAGCCTTGTATTCTTCCTGGAATTTTTGCTCAAACAACACGTAATAATCACCCACGAAATGGTCGCTTTTCGTGCCCGTGCTTTCGGGTGTTTTGCCTTCGCCAAATTTCTGCCAAGCCAACATGCTCTTGCAAATGGCGATGCCCCGGTCGTTAATGACCTGCACCTTCACCACGTCGTAGCCTGCTGCTTCGCAAATTTGAGAGCAAGACCAGCCGAGCAAAATATTACGGACGTGGCCGAGGTGCAGTGGTTTGTTCGTGTTCGGCGAGCAGTATTCAATCATCACCTTTTTGCCGTTCTTCGGGTGTCGCCCAAAGTCTTGATTACCAGCCATTTGCAACAAAAAGTCAACCCAAAACTGGTCGGCTACCACAAGGTTCAAGAAGCCCTGCACGACGTTGAATCGGGTGAGCTGCGGCACGTTTTTTACCAAATGGGTGCCCAGTTCCTCGGCGATTTCGCCCGGTTTTTTCTTCGCAAAACGGGTGAACGGAAAGGTGACGATGGTAAAGTCACCCTCGAATTCCTTGCGGGTAACGGTAGGTGCGGCCTGCTCAGGGGTGATAGTTTCGCCATAAAGTTCTTGGATGGCGGTAACTGTAGCGGACTGGATGAGGTCGGTGATGGTCATGTTGAATGATTGCTTGAAATGGGGCGCAAAGGTAAGTTTTTTACCTTTGCACCATGCGCCAATTCGCCATCTCCGACATCCACGGCTGCAACATCAGCTTCAACGCCCTGCTCGACCAAATCGGCCTCACCACCGCCGACGAGCTGTACCTACTCGGCGACTACATTGACCGTGGTCCCGATTCCAAGGGGGTGTTAGATGCCATAATGAGCTTACAATCAGCGGGTTACAGGGTGCGTTGTTTGATGGGCAACCACGACGAGGCTATCTTGAAAGCAAGAAACAATCGCTCGTTTCACCATGAATGGCTGGTAGGGTGGGGTGGTGAAGACACGCTGCAAAGTTTCAATGCCGCTCGGTGGGATGACATTGAGCCGAAGTATTGGCAGTTTTTCAAGTCGCTTGAGCTTTTCATTGAAACTGGAGATTACATTCTCGTTCATGCTGGACTGAACTTCGACATACCGAATCCCTTCGATGCCAAGGCGGACATGATGATGATTCGTGACTGGTACTTGGATGT
>CAYTZS010000093.1:0-12004 GCA_964442355.1 uncultured Saprospiraceae bacterium
GGTAATGATGAGCACCGTGCGGCACTGGATGGCAAGGTCGAGGTTCTTCAGGGCGAGGAAGCCGCCCATGTTCACAAGAGCGTCCTTTTTGGCGCTCATCACGCAGCCGTCGGCGAGTGCGAACATCTCCTGCGCAATCTGGCGGTAGGTTTTGTCACGGTAGCCCTCCTCCCGGTGGCCGATGAACCAAGCGTTCTCCGCCACCCGACAAGCATCGAGGATGAACAGGATGCCGTTTTTTTTGCAAATGTCTGAAACGGCTTTTGCATTGGCCATGCTCACGGGCTGTCCGCCCCCGCTGTTGTTCGTCACCGTCAGGATGACGGCGGCCACGTTTTCCTTGCCGTAGTTCGCAATGTTTTCTTCCAACTGCGCAACGTCGAGATTGCCCTTGAAGGGCAGTTCCAGTTCCGGCTGCTTGGCCTCTGGTACTGGCAAGTCAATGGCCGTTGCCCCGCTGAACTCAATGTTCGCTCGTGTGGTGTCGAAGTGGGTATTGCTGAAAAAAACCTTGCCCTTGCCCCCAATTCGGCTGTAGAGCAAGTGTTCAGCAGCCCGACCTTGGTGGGTTGGCAGGATGTAGGGGCAGCCTGTGAGGTCTTTGATAGCGGCCTCCATTTTCAGCCAACTGGTTGCGCCAGCATAACTTTCGTCGCCCTGCATGATGCCCGCCCACTGGTTGGCGCTCATGGCAGAGGTGCCGCTGTCGGTCAGCAAATCCACGATGACCTCGGTGCTATGCAACAGGAAAGGATTATAGGCGGCGTTTTTCAGGTAAACTTCCCGCTCTGCCTCGGTCGTCATTTTGATGTGCTCAACGACTTTGATGCGGAAAGGCTCGATGATGGTTTTGTGCTGCATAATTTGGTTTAGAAAGTTTAGAGGGGTTTATAAGGTTTAGCTGGGTGGCGGTATTAAACCTCCTAAACCCCTCTAAACCTTCTGAACCTCCACTTAAACAGCTTGACTGAACAACCTCCCCTGCGGCTGCTTTTCCCAGTAGTGGGCGTCCAGTGCCAGACAGATGTTTCGGATAAAGGGGCGACCCTGCTCCGTCACGCTGAGATGGTAGGGTTTGAGCTCCACGAGGCCATCGGCTTCCAGTTCAGCGAGCCGCTCGATGCCAGCGTAGAGGCCCTCGCATTGCAAGTCGGGTGCTTGCCAGTTGGTTTGGAACTGGCACATGATGTTGAGGATGTGGCGGCGCAAAATCTGGTCTTCTTCCGTCAGGAAATGCCCTTTGATGAGCGGGAAATGCCCCGCAGCCACCTCCGCCGACCATGCCTCCACTTCTTTTTCGTTTTGGGCAAATGCGTCCCAAGTATCGCTGATGGACGAAGCGCCGAGGGCGATGCAAAGCCCCGTCTCGCTGGTGGTATAGCCCATGAAGTTACGGTGCAGTGTGCCGTTTTCCATCGAAACCAGCAGTTTGTCTTGCGGCAGAGCAAAGTGGTCCATGCCGATTTCGGCGTAGCCCAAACCTTCCAGCAGGCTGCGGCCTCGCTCGTACAGTGCCCGCTTTGCTTCGCCTATCGGCAAATCTGCCTCAGAGTAGGCCCGCTGGCTCGGCTTCAGCCACGGCACGTGGGCGTAGCTGTAAAAGGCGATGCGCTCAGGGCGAAGGCGGCTTATCTTCTCCATGTTCCGCTCGATGTGTTCGAGTGTTTGGAACGGCAGGCCGAAGATGAGGTCGTAGTTGATGCTGGTGTAGCCGATTTCACGGGCAGCACTGGTCACGGCCAACACCTGCTCCTCCGTCTGGAGTCGGTTGATGACCCGCAGGATTTCATCGTCAAAATCCTGAACGCCGAGGCTGAGGCGACGGAAGCCGAGGCCGTGCAGTGTACGCAGGTGCTCCGCCGTCGTGTTGGCCGGGTGCGCCTCGAAGCCGAAGTCGTGGTCATTGGGCACGATTGCGCCAGCGTAGATGCCGTTCAGCAGCTTCTCCAGATTTTGCGGCGCAAAAAACGAGGGCGTACCGCCGCCGAGGTGCAGTTCCTTGAGGATGGGCTTGCCGGGCAGCACGTTGAGGTAAAGCTGCCACTCGTCCAGTACCCGCTGGATGTAGGGCTCCTCCACGGCGTGGTTGGTGGTGATGCGCTTGTTGCAGCCGCAGTAGGTGCATAGCCGCTCGCAATATGGCAGGTGAATGTAAAGGCTGATTTCTGGATTGAGTTCAAAGGCATTGGCGACCCGTGCGGCCCAAGCCTCCTGCGAGGGCTTTTCCTCCTGCCAATGCGGCACGGTCGGGTAGCTGGTGTAGCGGGGAACGGGGATGTCGTACTTTTTGAGCAGGTTCGATTTCATTCTTCAAGCAATAACGTGAATCAAATTTTGGTGCGAAAGAACACAGTTTTGGCTCGCTGGCAGGTGATAAAAATCAAGGGGAGGGTTGACAAAAATCAAGAGGGTGGGCAAGAAAAACCCCCTTCCAAGTCCTTGAGACTCGGAAGGGGTTCCTAATCGTAAATCCGAAATCGAAAATCGAAAATTGTCCTACATCGTGAACGGATAAACATGGCCATTCAGGGTGTAAGTGCCTTGGTTGTCGCAGGTTCCGTTGCCATAGTCAACCATGACAGGCAGGCCGTTGATGTCGAGTATGCCAGTCCCCTTGCTAACCCAAGCGCAAGCGTTGGCCTTCACCAGCGGCGTTTGAATCAGCCAGTTGACGGTTTCCCCATTGGTCAGGGTCGTGAAAATATCGCCCGTCACGTGGTAAACATCGTCGTGCCAGTCCCACCAGGTCGGATGGCCTGCTGTTTGGGTGTAGGTCTGGTTGCCGCTGAAGGCAAACGTGTAGTTGTTCGGGTCTGTCAACTTGATGTTCTGAGCGTCAATGCGGAGGATGGCAGCGTCGGCGGTACTCAGGTTGGTGAAGATGAATTGGCCTTCCACTTTCACGCCGTCTTCCGAGTAGTTGTCGTAAACGACCATGATGGTTGAGTTGGGTTCCCAAAATGCCCCGACCGTCATCACGACCCTGCCAGCCTTGAACTTGCCGTCGGCGTCGGTGCAGCCGCTGCCAAAATCAACAGTGACCACTTTCGGGAAAACAAACGGGTCAGGCGGCACCACACTGACGTTGCCGCAAGAGTCCGAGCGCTCTTCCACTCCCCCACCAACCAGCCCGTTGGAATTTTCGGCACCCCGTTGGGCGATGTGAAATGAGGACATGATGATTTGCTGACTGGCCAATGCCTCCTGCGCTTGGGCGATGGTGGCCTTGTCGGCTTCGGGCGTAGTTTCGATGTCTTTTTGACAAGCGGAAAAAACAAGCACGAACGCTGTGGCGAGGAACAGGAGCGATGATTTCAATGGATTGTTCATAACCTAAGATTTGAATTAAGGGATGAAAAATGGGTTCCAATGGCACTGGTCTGAAAATCAGCGCCAGCATTGGATTCATCTTAAAAACGACTTAGGCAGAAATCACCCTACTTTGGAGTTGATGCGTATCGAAATCAATGGCCATCCTCGATGCACCAAGTGGCGTGGGAAGTAGCCGTTTCGAACAATTCCACTTCAAACAACTCCACCTGCGAGGGCAGGTTTGGTTGTATTTTCTCCACGATGTCCAGCAGGAGGTTTTCGCAGGTGGGCTGAAATGGCAGCGGTGTCACCTTTTCGTAGTGCTTTGCCAGCTCCTCAACGACCTGCACAGAAACGGAGGCGTTGAGCGCCAGCGCATGGTCGTAGCTATCCAGCACCTTTTCCTTGACCAACTTTTTCAACTGCGAAAAGTCCATCACCATCCCGTCGTTGGGGTGACCGGGCTGCTGCATCGGGACGCCCCGCAGCGTGACGAAGAGCTTGTAGGAATGCCCGTGGATGTTGCGGCAATCGCCTTCGTAGTTGGCGAGGGCGTGCGCCATTTCGAAGGCAAAGGACTTGGTGACACGAATGATTCGATGTGTTTGCATAGTCAAAACGAGCGCCACTTGATGGCTTCATAATTTTATCAACCTATTTCTTTTTTACCAAAAACGGGGGTCGCACCGCCCAAACGTTCGGTTCTGGATTGCGGAGCACCAACCACCAGCCGAAGAATGCCACAGCAACGACCTGCATGGCCATCACACTCCAGAGTGGCAGCGCTTGCGTAAGGTCAACCAGCAAACCGTCTTGCGGGAACAGGCCGTAACCGACCAGCGACGGGATGCGGTACCAGTAGTAACATGAGATGGACGCTGCCGCAAACACGCTCACCAGCAGCCTTTCCCGGCTTTTTGGCAAAAATTTGCGGAGCAAAACAAACGCAGTCAGCGTGATGGCCAGCGTCAGCCAAGGCAGTCCAAATGCCACGAGGCACTCCCGCCAGTCAGCTGCACCACGGCAATCGGGCACATGGAACCAGCCCCAGATGAAGCCGGGCAGGCCACCCGTCAGCAGGGTCGTGGCAACGGCCTGCGTGTTGCGCTGGTTGGGCGCTTTGTCCATTTGCTTTGGGGTGGAATCGGGGCAAGGCATCACGCAGTTGTGGCAAGCGCCGCAGTGGGCATTTTGGGGCGTGAAGGCCACTTTTTGGCCGTAGAGTTTTTCCACCGGATGCACGGGGCAGAGGCCGGAGCACCAAGCGCTTTTCACATCAAAAAAGACGCCGCCCACGAAGGCTAGTGTTGCCAAAAATGCCAAGGTGATGGCCGTGGCCAGTCCGTCGTTGTTCAGCGCCAAGTGTCTGGCTGGCACGATGAGAAAGAGCAAAACCACGCTCATCAGCGCCAGCCTACCCTGCCATTTGAGTGGAATGCGTTGTTTTTTTGACCAATTCAAATGGTGGGGCAACATGGCCACGGAGGCCAGTGGGCAGACGTTGCGCCAGAATCCCGTCATCAACAAAAACAACAGCGGCGCTACTGGAATTAGCACGTTCCAAAAAGCAGTTACCCCCATTTCCGGGAGGAAGACCAGCAGCAGGAAAAGCCCCAATCCTATCCCAAAAAACAACCACTGCAAGCTGCGCCACACCAGCAGTTCCCGCTCCCCCAGCGGCTGCGCAGCTTGGTATTTCACGTCAATTTTGCTCATGGGTTTACAGTTTTTCACTAACCGAAAGTGAAAATAGCGCCAACTCCCAAGAGCAGATGGGTGATTTTTGTCAGTGAACAAATGCGGAAAACAACAGCCGAAAAGCCATCACTGCACCCAAAATTGGTCTTCCCATTCCGCTGCGAACGGCTGGCCATTGTGCAGGTGCTCGATTTCCGCCAGTTGTTCCGGCGAGGCGATGGCTTGCACTTCGTTGAACAGCACCCGCTCCTCGAAGCGGATATGCGCCGTCAGCTCCTCTTCAATCAGGCTCAAATGTTTGGTCAAATCATCGGCAGCGGCGAACAACCGCTTCAACCTTCGGTGCTCCCGCAATGCCCGCATGACCATCGGATGCTCCTTGCCGCCGAGGACTGGGAAAACATGCCGCTCCTCCACCTCGAAATGGGGCAGCAAGTGATTTACAAAAAACCAGTCCGAATAGGCTTTTATCCTTTCCGGTGCCACCCCTTTTGAAAGTCCGGTGCGGATTTTCCAACTGAGCAACAGCCCGTGGTGATGCTCCCGGCTCAATGGCTGCAAGGATGCGTGCCGTTTCAATGGTTTTGTGTCGCTCATGGTCAGTTGGCCAGGTGTTTTTCCAGTTCGATGGCACGGGGGAACATGATGTTGTTCTCCAAATGTATATGCAGGTGGAGGTCTTCCTCAAATTCCCGCAGCATGGAAAACGCCACCCGGTAGGTCGTGCATCCGTCTGCTGGCGCAGTGTAGTGGTTGCTAAGTTCCGAGATTTTTGCAAGGCGGTCGCCTTCCACCGAGTGCTCCTCCATCATCATGCGGATGGGGTTTTCGACGGTACCGAATGGTGGCAAGCCGGGGTGTTTTTCAGTGGCCAATTTCCGCACGAACGGGAAAAGTATCATTTCCTCCTTCTGCATGTGCGAGGCCAGTTCGCTGGCGACATGGGCAAACTCATCCCTGATTTCGAAAAGTTCAGGGTGGCGTTCGCCGTGTACCTTGCAGAGTTTGTCCAAGTACTGCATCAGCTCCGGCGATTTGGCTGCGACGTAGCGGTGGTGCTTTTTCTCCACATAATCGGCCAGCAGGTCGAGGGGCCAGGTCCGGTAGTCGGCAGTGGGTGCCTCGCTGGAAGAAGTGGCGTTCTGGAGTTCTTGCAGTAGTGCCTCCGCTTTGAGTTGCTTGTTTTCGCAAACCTCACTGATGGTGCGCCCACCCTTGCAGCAAAAGTCAATGCCGTGCGATTGAAAAACGGAGGCGGTGCGGTAGTCTTGGGCGACGGTTTCGCCAATGGTTTGATTTTGATTGATGTTCATTTTCCAAAATTTTTAAAACAGGACAAAATAGTCCTGTTTCTGATTAAATTTTTTTATCGTTTCAAAAATGTATGGCCATCCTTCAACCCTAGCGCTAAATCGAGCACGGTGGTATCTTCCAGCATGGCTTTCAGTTCGTTCCGCACAGCGGCAAAACGCTCGTGCATGGGGCAGGGTTTCAGTGCGTTGCAGGCACGGAGGCCCAGCCCGCAGCCAGTGAAAATATGGTCGCCATCAATGGTGGAGACTATCTCGCTGAGCCGGGTTCTCTCCATTTCCTGGCGACCGATTTCAAAGCCACCATGAACGCCCTGCACTGAGTGTACGATGCCACCCCTGGTCAATTGTTGCAAAACTTTTCCCGTAAACGCAACAGGCGAGTCAGTCTCTTCGGCAATGTCTTTCACGCTCACCCGGTTGCCTGCCAACGAGTGGGTGGCGATGAGGAGGGTCGCCCTGATGGCGTATTCGCAGGCTTTAGAAAACATGCACTTGAGATTTTTGATGGATGAATAGGAGGCTCAAAATCTCCTTTCCGAAGGCAAAATTACAGAGAATCATTAAATCGGACTAATTTATCCGATTTAAAATAACAGGTTTGCTCCTATTTTTACAATCAAAAGACAAAGCACCCAGCTCATGCAAGAAAAAAAGCTACTCCGGGAAAAAATGCTCGCTTTGCGGGCAGCCCTGCCGCATTCGGACAAGCAACGCCACGACCATTCCATTTGCGAACAACTGCTGCTGATTGTGGAGGAAATTGGCGCAAACAGGGTTCACACCTACCTGCCCATGGGCGACGAAGTTGACATCTTCCCCTTCATCGGAGCAATGCTGGAAAAAGGCTTGACGGTAGTTGCCCCGAAATCGCTCAAGGGGCGCAGGTTGGAAAACCTTGTCCTGCACTCGTTGTCGGAACTGGAAACGGGGATTTACGGCACCAGCCACCCGGCCAGCGGACTGGTTTACGAGGGCGGCTACGACCTGTTCATTGTACCGGGCCTCGCCTTCGACCGCTACGGCAACCGCATCGGCTATGGTGCTGGATACTATGACGCATTTTTGGGGAGCCAGCCGGATGGGTTAAAATTGGGTGTCTGCTACCCATTTCAGTTGCTGGATGCGCTGCCGAGTGAGCCGCATGATGTTCGGTTGGACAGGGTATTATGTAGCCACGCAGGAAAGATTTTTACAGCATAAATGCCGGACGAGCTATCTCCATAGCCCGCCCGGCTTGCCATCAAATTCTGTCTAAATCAATATCCCCTAGGGGCAACTTTTATTGCTTCCACGGCAACTTGTTCACCTTGTTTCCGACCTGGTGCCCCAAGTCAACACCAGCCTCAGCATCCATGCGGAAGTGGACGCCGATGGGTATGCGGGAATAGGCGTTTTCGTCGGCCATTTCATCGAAGCTGTCGAAGCTGCGGGGAGTGCTGAGGAAATCCGTCCTGCCCTCGTGGCAGCGGTCGGTCATCGGGTGGCTGTAACCAAAAAGGTCGGTCAGCACTTCGGCAGAGGCTGATGCGAACGTGGCGTGCCCGGAAGGATAAGTCGGGAACGGCGGTGTGTAGAAGTTGCCATCGGCGGGGCACATGATGGTGTTCCAATCGGGCTGCCCCATCACTTGGCGGATGTAGTCAACTGGGCGCACGTAGTTGTACGTGTACTTTTCGCCCCAGCAGCGGATGCCTGCGTCGCAAAGTGCCATGGACACTTTGGCGTAGGCGTAAACCGCAAAATCCAGCGCCACATTTTCATCCTTGACGAGTTGGCTGGTGATGGCTATCCAGCGGGCAGCAGGCGTGAAGGTCTTGGTCGGGCAGTCGTCGCTCCAAAAATCGGCAATCCATTCGTCTTCGGGGTAGTCAGGGTTGCCAGCCTTTATCTTGCTGACCTTGAGCATCGTTTCCCTCGCTTGGTTGTAAAGTTCAGAGTTGGGGTCTTCACTGTAGGCAAGCGGTGGCTCCACTACTTCGTTTTGGGTTGCAGCAAATGTTCTCACCTGTCCCCAATGTGGTAACAACGCCAGTGAATAATCGGGATAGGTAGGCTGCCAATGCCCGGGGCCAGATGGCGGGATGTAGCTGGGGTCGTTGTTGTGGAGGTAAGCTTCATGGCCAGCAGCATCTGATTTTGACCATACATAAACGGTCTCACCGATGATTTCCCCAAACGCCTTGGAGCGGTTGTACACATCCTGCGGCAGTTCGGCGCTGAACTTGTCGTTGTACTTTTTCTCCAAGTTGTAGAGCTTGTCCAGCTTGTCGGCAGGTGCGCCAGGGAAGAACGCCTCGAATGCCTTTGCATAAGCAGCGTGGACGCAAGTCGGCCAGTGGTACTCCTTGCCTTGCTCGACAGTGGGCAGCGTCAGGCCATCATAGTACCCTGAAAATGAATTGTACTCCGGCATCCCCGGTACGGCGGCTTCATAGGCTGCCAACCCGATGTAGGCCATCGTCCTTGCGGAAACGGGCGGTCGGTAACCGGGCGTGTAGCGCTCGATGTCGGGGTAGAACTGCATCCAGTCGAGTGCCACCTCGTTGGTGAAGTCGTTGGTCAGTTTTTGCTCGGTTGGTTCTTCGTCCTTTACGCAGGAAAAGAAACCAACGGCAAGTAAAAGTGCAACGGCAAATAATTGAATTAGTCTCCTGTTCATGGCAGAAAATTGATTAGGTGAAAAAAGTGGATGATTATGAACGGCACGGCTGTTTTTCCAGCGCCTGCAATTCTTGTTTCAATGTTTGATGCTGCTGTTTGCTTCGGTTTTCGATTTTTTGTAAAGCCTCGTTCATGCCCCGCTCGGCGTCGTGCATTTTTTCCATCACGGCCTTCATTTGCTCCGCAATGTTGTTGTCCGCCTGGCCCGCCTCGGTCACTTTGTTCTGGATGGCGGTGTCGAGCTTTGGAAAGGCTTTGAACATAGCTATCAAGTGGGCAGCCCTCGTGCTGGCCATGTTTTTTCGTTCAGCTTCTGGCAAATCAGTCGGCAGGTTTTTGTCCAGATACACGCCCATTTCTTCCCAAATGCTGTCGCTTTGCAGCTTGAGGCGCTCCATTTCGCAGGTCAGTGACTTCTTCTCTGCCGAAAGCGTTCGGGCAAGCTCGGCCTCCTCGTCCTTGCAAGCCATCAGGCTAAACAGGACGAGGAGTGACGGGAAAATTGTCTTTTTCAACATGCTGATTAATTCAATTTTGATGTTCTACTTCTTCCACAAACGAGGCGCTTTCACTCTGCTCAGGTACATCCTCATCGGTAGTATCCAATTTTTCCACCGATAGGGAAGCCGACTTCAACGAGCCCCACCTCGACACGATGAACCATGCCAGCGGAATCACGCCGCCAAAGAAGAACACCGATGCGCCGATGCCACGCAGCCAAGTCAGTTGCTCGAAAATGCCGCCGCCGATGAAGTCGTGCGAGCGGGCAAACCAAAGCCCGTTGTCCACGATAGCCTTGAACTGGATGGCCCCGGCGGGGAACAGGTCGAGCATGACCATCAACATCAGGCCAGCGTTGATGGACCAGAAGGCGAACTTGACCACCCGCTCACTCCAACGGTTTTCTTTGAGCAAAAGCCTTGAAGCAAACAGCAGTGCCGCCAGCGAAATGTTGCCGTAAACCCCCATCAGCGCAGCGTGTGCGTGGTTGATGGTGAGGTAGGAACCATGCTCGAAGTAGTTCATGATGGGCAGGTTGACGATGATGCCCATGACGCCCGCCCCGAAGAAGTTCCAGAAGTTGGTGGCGACGAGGAACAGGAAAACCTCCGGGAATCCGAAGTTACCCAATTGGTTTTTGCCAATGCCGTTAACGGCCATGCGGGGCATGTTCTTGAAGCGCCATGCCTCCACCGTCAGCAAAATCAGCGGTACAAATTGCAGGGTGGAAAACACGGAGCCGAGCGCCATCGTAGCCACTGGTTTTGCGTTCCAGTAGAAATTGTGCGAGATGCCCAACAGCCCTGTTCCAAGGAAAAGTATCGTGGCAAAATAGACCACCCGAATGGCGGCTTGTCGGCTCACCAGCCCCATCAGCACCATCAAGTAGCTGACGATGACGGTGATGAACACCTCAAAAAACGCCTCCACCCACATGTGGATGACCATCCAACGCCAGAAGTCGGCGATGACGAAATTGGTCTCCGGCTTGCCCACAAAACCCGACAGGAACAACAGTGGTATGCCGATGACGGAGTAGATAATCCAGTTTGGCAGGTTCCAAGGTTCGCCCTTCACGAAGGCGGGTTTTACGCCCCGATAGACCACCACGCCCCACAGCACGAAGATGAGCATGAGCAGCACTTGGTATATTTTCCCAAAGTCAACGTACTCCCAACCTTGGTGGCCCAACATGTGCCACCAGCTGCCCAGCAAGCCTTTTGGCCCAAGCACCATGCCCAGCAGTGAGCCGCCAACCAGCACGAAAAGCATCCAAAATAGCATGTTGATGAGGGGCAATTGGCCGGAGATTTCCTTCTTGGCCAAAATCGGCAGGATGAAGATGGAAGATGCAATCCAGCAGGTCGAAATCCAGTAGAGCGCCAGCATCAGGTGCCAACTGCGGGAAATCGTCACCGGGAAAGCCTCCGACGGATGGATGCCGAACCAGCCCAAGAAGTTGACAAAGTCGTTGATGGTGATGATGCCACTCAGCACCTGCACGAAGAACAGGATGATGGCCACGGCGAAGAACTTGTAGGTGGCCCGCTGGGTCGGGGTCGGCTTGAAGTTGGCGACCTTTTCGGCGGTCAAAAGGTCTTTGCCTGCTGGTTTGAAAAACTTGTTCGGGAGCTGGTTGTACTGTCCGATGTAGTACAGCACGATGCCGCACATCAGCACGAACGCCAGCATACCCAGCACGCTCCAGAGTATGACCGGCGAGGTTGGGGTGTTGCCAGCTGCTGCGTCGTAGGGCCAGTTGTGGGTGTAACTGAAATCGCTGCCTGGACGCTCCACGGCGCACACCCAAGCTCCCCAGAAGAAGAACGACGCCAGGTTTTCCACCTCTTGCCTGTCGGTGATGTAATCCTTTGGAGGGAACGAACCCTCGGCGTTTTTGTCAATGAAAATATCTGTGTAATAAGTCCTCAGTTTTGCCAGCGAATATGCTTGGGCTTAGGTCAGAGCCACGATATTCCCGGCTTCGTCGTAACGGTTTTCCTTCAGTTCTTCCTTGATGTTTTCCCCGATTATTTTCAGTTCCATGTCGTTGGGTTCACGGCCGTTTTCCCTTTTGAAAGCCTCGACTTGGTACTCGTTCATGTACACCGTGATGTAGTGCAGCGCCTCGGCGGTGTAGTCGGGGCCACGCTGCGCACCGTCGCCAAAGAAGGAGCCGTACTCCATCAGGGCGTATTTGTGGAAGACCTTCTGGCCTTCCTCGATGGTCGTTTTGTCCATCAACACCTCACCTGTCGGCGACTTGAACCCCGTCATCGGCGGGGCATCGTTGTAGGTCTGGTAGCCAATCATACCGACCCCTGCCACGCTGATAATCAGGATGAAAAGCAGCGGTTGCCACCAATTTTTTGTGTTCATGAAATAGCTAATGCTCTTGGTTCCATTAGCACCGGCATTGTTCTCGTCTTTCATTGTTGAACTGTTTTAAGGCATAAATTCCGGCGGTTGGTTACCCGTCCCGGCATTTATCCAATTTGATGGGAAAATGATGAATGTTG
>CAYTZS010000093.1:12014-20059 GCA_964442355.1 uncultured Saprospiraceae bacterium
GCCCTACCATGCCTGTATGAAATTGGATGCCATCAAAAAGCCCAGCGGCAAGCTGGCTGGCAGAACTGAAAAGGTAAACTTGGCCATCATGTTTATTGAATTTTAACCTATCAAAAAAAGAATTAAGAGTATTTTATCTTAATTAAGAGCAAAAAAAACCTACGCCACCAAGCGTAGTCTTTCGTCGCTCACTTTTTCACCCAACTCCGCCAAAGAGGTGATGTCAAATTCGTGCTTCACCGCTTTTTTGGCATCCTTCCAGAAGTCGTGTACGGGGCAGGGCGTTGCCTCTCCGCAACCCGGCAACCCCAGTAGGCACTTGTCGAAGAAGTCGGCCCCTTCAAGGATTTTGACGATGTCGCTCAAAAAAATCTGGTCAGCAGGCTTCTTGAGGGCGATGCCACCGTTCGGGCCCCGGTACGATTCCAAGATGCCGTTCAGTGTCAAAATTTGGAAGGTTTTCGTGAGGAAATGGAAAGAGATGTTTAGTTTTTCGGAAATCTCACCAATGCTCAAGTAGCCCGCCCTGTCTTTTTCAGAGGCCAGATAAACCAAGGCTCGCAGCCCGTAAATGGTGGCTTTAGAAAGTACTTTCAAATGCTGGATTCCGTATTTAAGATAAATTTGTCCCAAAACTACGCCAAAAGTTTTTCTGACAAAATAAAATGGGATATATTTTCAAAAAGGTCAATCAAAAAGGTCGCCAAGCCAAAGTTTCCAGCTTTAGAGTTCAACCGCGCTGCCTGTTTATTTTCAAGGTTCCGGTCAACAACAACACCAGGCCCACTGCCATGACAGCACTGAACAGCAGCAACAGTTCGGGTAGATAAAACCACCCCACGCCACTGGATGCCAGCAGCACTTCCGTTGCAAAAAAGCCAAGCAGGAAAAGCGCACTGCCGGATTTGGTGAAAACTGACCCAGCCAGCCATTTCAAATGCAAAAGCAAGGCAAAGAAAAAGCAGGTGATGACGCCGAGCAAGCACAAATGCATGTAGGCCATGATGATATTTCGGCTGGAAAAAGCAAACTCCTGAAGAAAGGGAAAGACGGAAAGGAATTGCAAAACGTATTTGAGGAAAAAAGATGCTACTGCTGTGAACAGAAACCATTTCTGCCAAGTACTTCTCGAAGAAAACCATGCTGTCAAACCACTTTTCAGCACTTGAAAAAACAGCCAAAGTCCCGCCAATTGCAAAATGGCCGCAACCGCCGCTGGTGCAATCACGAAGCCGCTGAAACTCATGCCAAGGAGCGAAAGCATGTAAGCGGGAATGACCGAAACAGCGAAAAAAACATAAAACAACTTCGCTTTTTTGGGGTCAAAATGCACGTCATCCATCTCCAACCACCTGAAAAACAACCCCAGCGCTACGAACTGGAACCAGCCATTGTATTGAAAGTGCAGGAAAAAATAAACCGCAGATTGGTATGCCTCGCTGTCCCCCAACCCCTTTGCAGATAATACCCCGATGGCCCACGGAGCCAAGGTTGACAGCAACCCGAGCCAAAGCCCCGTTTTCACGAAACGCATCGAAATGGTTTGCGGATGCTCACGAAAGTCTTTGAATAGGCAGAAGATGAACCAGTAGTTCAACAGTTGGAACAAGGTCGAAAAAATGATGGAGTACAGGCCGTAACCTTGCATGGCAAAGGAAACCAACACCCCAACGATGACTAGGGTGGTCGCCTTGAATTGGAGGGGATATCGCCTGGCTTGGACTTGCTCTTTTGTCAGAAATAAATTCACCAAAAACAGCATCATAGCTGTGTAAACCCATCCTTGAAATGCTACATGGGAGTGGGCATGTACAATATGGCCATAAACCAGCGGGAGCCGCACGAACGGGAGCGCCCGCATGGCAGTACCCAGCAGGGCTATCACCAATAAAAAAGTTAGGCTTGCCTTAATCCATTTGCCACTCATTTGCTGCTGATTATTGGTCTCCAAGAAGCATATAATCCGTTAAATATCTATGCTTGTTTATCGCCTTTGAACAAAAAATAAATGAGTCATCCCGAAATTTCGGCACTCACTATGCCTTTAAAGGGGCAAATGGATGATTTTTCTGAGAAAAATCATCCATTTGCCCCAAAAAACAAACAGCGGCGGCATCTTCGATGCCGCCGCTGTTTGTTTTTTGGGGTTTTCGGTGGTTTTTCTGCGAAAAACCGCTGAAACCTCCATTTTGACTTTGCAGCCAGACCAAAACTCGGGATGATTCATGCTTTCCAAAACTGAACCTAGAATGTCTTGTTTGGCCTAAGTTGTTAAAAACTTGCGGTTTACTTCTTGGCGTTCAGCAGGTCAACAAGCATTTGCGTGATGTCACGACCCTCGTTGGCAGAGAGCATTGGGCTCACAATGCCGCCGTAGAGCAGGACGTAGTCGTAGCCGTTGGCTTGGCTGAGTGAGTCGGCAAAGTGCTTGATGTCGCCCACAAATTTTTCGTCGAATTTGTCGGTTTCATCCTTTAGTTCCCGGCTCGCTTTCTCCTCTTGACTGGCGATTGCCTGCTGTTTTTTGCCGAGGCTTTCCTCGTACTTCTGGGCTTCGTTGGGTGTGATGGTGCCGGACTGCGCCTTGGCCATGTACTCTTTGTACTCCTTCTCGAAAGCGCCCTGCTTTGCCCTCAGCGATGCCTCCGTGTCGGAGTATTTCTTTTCCAACTGCTTTTTCATGGCTTGGTAGGCAGTGCTGCGCTCGTGCAAGGTGTCGATGTTGACGTGAACGATGTTCATTGCCACGGCTGCACCCGTTGAGTCGGTGACCTGCGCCTGCGCAGGTGGTTTCGGTGATTTCGGGCCAGAGAATTTGTCAAAAAACAAATAGGCAACTGCGGCCAGCAAGACGATATTGAGGATAAGGGAAAGGTTTTTCATTATTGATGTTGTTTTTGTTTTGTTGAAACATCGGCGAGGTTCAGAACCTCGCCGATGTTGTACCGAAGTTATTTTTTGACAATTACTTCCCGTGGCACTGCTTGTATTTCTTTCCACTGCCACAAGGGCAAGGGTCGTTGCGGCCGACACGAGGCTCGTTGTGCTTGATGGTCTCTTGCCGCACAGGCTGTGAGGCGGCTTCGGCGGCGGCCCTTGCACGGGCAGCTTCCTCGGTCACGGGCGCACCGCTGGATCCTTCGCCCGGGCGGCTGACCCGCATTTTGCTCATGTCCACCCGCTGTGGCTCACGTGCTTGCTGTACCTGCTGGTTGGCGGGCATGGCGAGCATCCCTTGCGACAGGTAAGAAGTCACCTCTTCGTTGATGCGGTAAACCAAATCTTCGAACAGCTTGAACGCCTCCATTTTATAGATAATCAGCGGGTCTTTCTGCTCGAAGCTGGCCGACTGAACGGACTCCTTGAGTTCGTCCATGCTGCGCAGGTGCTCTTTCCATTTCTCATCCAAAATGGCCAGTGTGATGGCCTTCTCGATGTCCCGCATGATGCTCTTGCCATTGGAACGCACGGCGTCTTCCAATTCAGCGGCGATGGGCAACATGCGCTTGCGACCATCGGTGAACGGCACGGCAATGCGGCGATAACGCTGCCCCTCACGCTCGTGTACCTGCTTGATGGTAGGCAAAAGCACTTCGGAAATATGCTGTTCCTTACGGTGATAGAATTCGTAGTACTGCTCTTGGAAGCGTTCTGCAAGGTCTTCTGCCTTGCCAGAATTGAATTCAGCTTCAGTAATTTCTGGGTCAATGCCCAGCTCACTGATGGAGTCCTGGCGGAAGCTCTCGTAGCTGCCTCCATTCTTGTGGGAGCTAACGATGCTCTCGGTCATACCCCTGAACATCAGGTCAAGGTCCACCTGCAAACGCTCGCCGCTGAGGGCGTTGTAGCGTTTTTTGTAAATGGCCTCCCGCTGAATGTTCATCACGTCGTCGTATTCGAGCAAGCGCTTGCGAATACCGAAGTTATTTTCTTCTACCTTCTGTTGCGCCCGTTCGATGCTCTTCGTAACCATCGAGTGCTGAATGACGTCGCCTTCCTGATGGCCCATTTTGTCCATCAAACCTGCGATGCGCTCGCTTTGGAAAAGGCGCATGAGGTTGTCCTCCAAGGAAACGTAAAACTGCGACGAACCGGGGTCGCCTTGGCGGCCTGCACGACCACGCAGCTGGCGGTCCACACGGCGGCTGTCGTGGCGCTCGGTGCCAACGATGGCAAGGCCACCCACGGTTTTGGCTTCCGGCTTGAGTTGGAAAGCAGATGCCAGCTCGTGCTTTTCCGAATCAATGATTATCTCCTTCCCAGTGCCACGCTGCTTGAGCGTGTAGGGGTAGCCGCCTTTGCCGCCGCCCACGTTTACCACATCGAAGAGGGTGGGAGGAGCTAGCTTGATGTCCGTACCCCGGCCTGCCATGTTGGTGGCGATGGTCACGTTGCCGTGGCCGTTTTCGTCCTGTTGGCCTGCTTTCGCAACGATGGCTGCCTCCCGCTGGTGCTGCTTGGCGTTGAGCACCTCGTGTTTTACGCCCCTCATGCCGAGGAAGCGGCTGAGCTTTTCGGAAATATCAACCGAGGTCGTACCGACCAGCACCGGGCGTCCGGCTTTGCTGAGCTGCACGATTTTATCCACAACCGCATTGTATTTTTCACGGGCGGTTTTGTACACCTCGTCCTCGCTGTCGAGGCGCTGGATGGGCAGGTTGGTCGGGATGACCGATACATCCAGCTTGTAGATGTCCCAGAGTTCTTTGGCCTCCGTTTCGGCCGTACCAGTCATACCACAGAGTTTGTGGTACATACGGAAGTAGTTTTGGAGCGTGATGGTAGCATAGGTCTGGGTGGCTTCGCCAACTTTCACGTTTTCCTTGGCTTCCAACGCTTGGTGGAGGCCATCGGAGTAGCGGCGGCCTTCCATCATACGGCCAGTCTGCTCGTCCACGATTTTCACCTCGCCTTCCATGACGATGTACTCCTCGTCCTTTTCAAAAAGCGTGTATGCTTTCAGCAACTGATGCATGGCGTGGAGGCGGCTTGACTTCACCGCAAATTCTTGCGAAAGCTTGAGTTTGGCTTCCTCTTTTTCTTCCTTGCTCAGCTCGTTGTTGTTGCCAATCTCCACCATGCGGGCGGCGAGGTCGGGCATGATGAAGAAGCCGGGGTCTTCCTTGCCACGTGCCAACCATTCGGCACCGTTGTCGGTCAGCTCCACGCCACGGTTTTTCTCGTCAATGGTGAAAAGCAGTGGCTCGTCCACAAGGTGCATGTTCTTCGAGTTCTCCTGCATGTAGAAGTTCTCGGCCTTTTGCAGCATCACTTTCACACCGTCTTCACTGAGGAACTTGATGAGCGGCCTGCTCTTGGGCAGCGCCCGGTGCGCCCGCAGGAGTGCGAGTCCTGCTTCGCCCTCGTCGTAGCCAGTTTCGCCTTCGGCAAACAGTTTTTTTGCTTCGGCCAAGTACTGGTTGGACAATTTTTGCTGGGCAGCCAACAGCCGCTCCACCTCTGGCTTCAGGTTTTTGTACTCCTGCTCTTCCTCGCCTTCGCCCACAGGGCCGGAGATGATGAGCGGGGTACGGGCATCGTCGATAAGTACAGAGTCCACCTCGTCCACCATGGCAAAGTGGTGCTTGCGTTGCACCATCTCGTCGAGGGAGCGCACCATGTTGTCGCGGAGGTAGTCGAAGCCGAACTCATTGTTGGTGCCGTAGGTGATGTCGCACATGTACGCTTTGCGGCGGCTCTCGGAGTGCGGTTTGTGCTTGTCGATACAGTCAATGGTGAGCAGCAGGAACTCCATGATAGGCCCTATCCACTCACTGTCCCGTCGGGCGAGGTAGTCGTTGACCGTCACAACGTGTACGCCTTGGCCACTGAGGCCGTTGAGGTAGGCGGGCAGCGTAGCGACGAGCGTTTTGCCCTCGCCAGTTGCCATCTCGGAGATTTTGCCTTCGTGCAAAACGGAACCACCGATGAGCTGCACATCGTAGTGCATCATGTTCCAGGTGATTTCGCCCCCGGCAGCCGTCCAGGAATTGCGCCAGATGGCCATGTCGCCCTCGATTTTCACGTAGCCCTTGCCAGCTGTGGCGGCAATGTCACGGTCGTGCTGCGTAGCCTGCACGGCGATGGTCGTGTTTTCCTTGAAGCGGCGGCTGGCCTCTTTCACCACGGCGAATGCTTCGGGCAGCAGTTCCTTCAAAATTTCTTCGAGGTGCTGGTCACGTTCCTTTTTGAGGCCGTCTATTTCCTTGAAGAGGTCTTCTTTTTGGTGGATGTCTTCGGTTTCCCGAGCCTGCACGAGTATGGCCTCGATGTCCTGGTCAATGCCGGCCAAGTGGTCGGCGATGCGCTGGCGGAATTCGAGCGTCTTGTTGCGGAGTTGGTCGTTGCTGAGGTCTTGGAGTTTTTCCCATTCCTCGTTCACGGCATCCACGATTGGGGAGTACTTGTCGTAGTCCCGCTCGTGTTTTGACTTAAAAAGCGTTTTGAAAAAACCAAGCATGATGTGTCGAGATAGTAGATAATAGATGGTAGATACTAGAAAACGTTCGTGATGTTCGATAAGTCTAATGCCTAACTTCTAAAATTCTTTAGGTCTGCAAAAAAAGTGTGCAAAGATAGAACAGTCTAGTGTTCTGTCAGGTGGGAAAGTTTAGCACAATTTGTACCGGATAGGAAAATGCGACGTGATGGCAGCTTTTTGCAGAAAAGGCAAGACGTTTTGGCAGAGTACGGCGAGGTTCGTCGGTGGGCAGCGGACACAAAAGTTAGGGTTGGCTACATACTACTGTCCGCTACCCACAGACACAAGCTAAGGCTTCAAATGCCTGCGATTGCGGCGCTTATCGAAGCCGTGAACATACGGGCCCTGCGCTGTGGCTTTGCCTTCATGGCAGTTCCAAGCTTCGGGTGCATATACTTTCGAAAAGAAATAGACAGTTTGGCCCTTTCCGGGGTCGAGTATGCTGATGTCGTTGCCGGGGTTGGAGTTCAGCGAGTTTGGCATTTTATTGAATGGGTCGTCGTTGGACATCAGGTAGAGCTTCTCTGGGCACTCTGCTGTCTTGTTAGCGAAGGTGAACAGCAGCGTCTCCACGCCTGCCCTGAAAAACATCGGAGGGTCGGCAGTGACTAACCCAAAGGAGATGTAGTCCATCGTTGGGTTTTCAATCGGGGTGGGTACAAAAGCATTCTGCTCCCAAGTACCGCTATAAGACTTTAAGTTGCCAAACTGCGAGCCTTGCGGAGCTACCAGCGTCACCTGCCCAGAGCCGATAATCAGGTATTCCGAAGGTTCAACCCCAGGCTCAGGCGTAGCAAACACGCCCCAAGCCAGACTGTCTTGCAACCATTGGAGCTTAAACTGGATTTGTGAAAAGACTGGCGTGGCCGAAAGGCAAAAGGCCACCAACGCCGCAACGGCGAGGGATTTTGTGGAAACCATGGTCATGCGTTTTTAAAAAATTGAGGGAGGAGGGAAATGAGCTATATTTTGCGAAGAAGGGAACGCAAGGATAGTGCCAAGGGCTGGCAACAGCGGGTTAAGGGTTTCGTAAGGTTCTGGAATGAAGGCATTTTGAGAAAAGAACACTGCCCATCCGAAGGAAAACAGGTAGGTTTTGTGCAAATCAGCGCTATTTCCTCAATCGCATTTGCACAAAACCTCCTAACGAGAATCATGTAGCTTTTATCAAAAATTATAGCGTCCCTCTGCGCCGCTGCTCATCTTCGATGCTCTCGAACAGCGCTCGGAAATTGCCCTTACCGAAGGACTTCGCTCCCTTGCGCTGGATGATTTCGAAGAAAAGTGTCGGGCGGTCCTCCACAGGTTTGGTGAAAATCTGGAGCAGGTAGCCCTCCTCGTCACGGTCCACCATGATGCCGAGTTCCTTGAGGCGGCGCAGGTTTTCGTCAATCTCCCCTACCCTGTCGCTAACGGTATCGTAGTACTCGCCGGGCACGTGCAGGAACTCGACGCCACGCTTGCGCATCTCGCTAACGGTGAACACGATGTCATCCGTGGCCACGGCAATATGCTGGCAGCCGGGGCCTTCGTAAAAGTCCACGTACTCTTCGATTTGCGACTT